>DASVSW010000157.1:0-2421 GCA_036387895.1 Sphingomonas sp. | reverse complement strand
CCGTCGAACCGCTCGTCTGCCTCGCCCGGCTCGTTCAGCAGCCGGATCGTGCGTGCATTCGTCGGCGTCGGGATAGCGTTGATCAGCGCGGATCGGAAGTCCGGAGACATAATGTAGCCGCGCTCACCGCTGCTCGTCCCTGCCGTGCGGTCCAGCGCCGCGACGATCCGAGCACCAGAAATAGGGCTCAGTCGCCACGCCCGCGCGCCGGTCGCGGCTGATCCGTCCAACAAGGCACCACCTCGAATGGCGACAGTGAGTCGGGTCTCTTCGGGCAACAACGCCCGCAAGTCGCCGACGGCCCTGACCCAATCGTCCCAGCGTAGATTGTCGAGCTCCAGAAGGCTTTCTCCGGTGCCTGGCAGATCGGGCAGCAGCGACCCGACATCGTGTTCCACCAGCCTTGCCGCTAGCTGGACGGTGAAACGACGCATGCGGTTCGCTTCGTCGAAGAGCGCAGGCAGTATCAGAACTTTGTGCGAAAGGCGCTCCCCCTGCGTCCGCAGCCGCTCGACGCCACCCCTCCAACCATAGTGCCGGTTCAGTGGATCGCCTTGCCGCGCATGAAGCGCGAGAGGGCGCCGAAGCTCTCCAGCATCTCGCCGTCGACCTCGTCGTCCTCGATCACGATGGCGAGCCGGTCCTCGAGCTCGGTCAGCACGCTCGCGACGGCCATCGAGTCGAGCTCGGGCAACGCGCCGAAAAGCAGGGTCGTCTCGCCCATCGCGTCGACGCGCTCTTGGCTGAGCCCGAGGACGTCGCGGAGCACCGCCCGGATCGTGAAATCGACCGTATTCGCGCCTTCAGGAACCAACTGACCCGCCCCGTTTCGGTTAAGAAGCGACGGGTTAGTGCGCGGGGGTGATTTGGGCAACAGCGACGCGCTATGGGGCCGGGATGGAGCCCGATTCCACGCCCTATCCGATCGACCACGTCCATCTGCGCGGGGCGGCGGACTCGGTGGCGCTGGTCGACCGCGACGGAACCTGGACGTTCGCGGAGCTGGAGGACGCGGTCGCGTCGGTCGCGGGATGGCTGACGACCCAGGGCCTGTCGCCGGGCGACCGGGTGGCGAGTTGGCTGCCCAAGACGAGGGCCGCGTGCGTGCTGCCGCTGGCGGCGGCGCGGGCGGGGCTGGCGCATGTGCCGGTCAACCCGCTGCTGCGGCGGGCGCAGGTGGCGCATATCCTGGCGGACTCGGGCGCGCGGCTGCTGGTGACCCAAGGCCCGCGCGCGGCGACGCTGGAGGGCAAGGACGTGCCAGACGGGTGCCGGGGGGTGGAGGAGGCGGAGCTGCCGTCCGCTTCCGGTCCGCTCCGGCGAGGGCCGTCCTCCGCCGACCCGAGCGCGCTCGCGGCGATCCTGTACACTTCCGGGTCGACTGGCCGGCCGAAGGGCGTGATGCTGTCGCATGCCAACCTGTGGCTCGGCGCGGTGTCGGTCGCGCACTATCTGAAACTCGCGCCCGCCGACCGCGTGCTTGGCGTGCTGCCGCTGTCCTTCGACTACGGGCAGAACCAGCTCTTCTCGACCTGGTACGCGGGCGCGTCGGTCACGCCGCTGGACTATCTGGTGGCGAAGGACGTAGTGCGCGCGGTCGAGCGGAGCGGGGCGACGACCTTGGCCGGCGTGCCACCGTTGTGGGTCCAGCTGCTCGAGGCGGATTGGCCGGCGGAGACGGCGGCGCGGCTCCGGCGGCTGACGAACTCGGGCGGCGCCTTGACGCCACGGTTGGTGCGGGGCTTGCGCGAGCAGTTCCCGGCAGCAGACCTGTACGCGATGTACGGGCTGACCGAGGCGTTCCGGTCCACCTATCTCGACCCCGTGCTCATCGACGACCATCCGGACGCGATCGGGCACGCTATCCCGTTCGCGGAAGTGATGGCCGTGCGCCCCGATGGCGCGCGCGCGGCGCCGGGCGAGCCGGGGGAGCTGGTCCATGCCGGGCCGCTGGTGGCCGGAGGCTATTGGCGCGACGCGGAGCGCACGGCCCAGCGCTTCCGCCCCGCGCCGGCCTGGTCGCGATACGGCGGGACGGCGGTGTGGTCGGGCGACACGGTGGTCGAGGGGGCGGACGGGCTGTTCCGCTTCGTCGGGCGCGACGACGAGATGATCAAATCGGCCGGCAACCGCATCAGCCCCGCCGAGGTGGAGGAGGCGGTGCTGGACGGCGGAGAGGCGAGGGAAGCGGTCGCGGTGGGGGTGCCGGACGAGCGGTCGGGGCAGGCGGTGGTGGTGATGCTGGCGGGCGAAGCGGAGCGTGAGGAGGACTTGCGCGCGCGGCTGCGGCGCGAGCTGCCGAGCTTCATGCAGCCGGTGCGGTACGAGTGGCGCGCGGAGCTCCCGCGCAACGCGAACGGGAAGCTGGACCGGGCGGGTATTAAGGGGTCGCTGATCAATCCTCCCCTGGAAGGGGAGGGG
>DASVSW010000156.1:0-17777 GCA_036387895.1 Sphingomonas sp. | reverse complement strand
AGCTCGGACCGCAGGATGCGGCGGCCGAGCGGGCGGCCGCGCGTGATCGGGTAGATGACGGTCGGATCGGCGTCGAGCTTCATGCCGATGCGCACCCGGTTGGAATAGACGGCCGCCACCATCCGCCGCTCGGACGGCTTGCCTGTCTCCTTCTCGACGATGGAGGCCAGGATCACCGCCTCCTCCGGCGTCTTCGCCACGCTGGTCGGCTTCCGCTGCGCCCAAGCCCGCGCAAGCTCGTCGCGCATCGCCTTCTGCATCCGCGCGACGACGGAGGCCCGCGTCTGGCCGCGCTCGAAGGCGTAGCCGTCGGGCAGGATCGAGCCCTCGGCGGGCACCGGGACGGTCCCGGTCAGCCCCTCCGCGCGCATCAACGCGTCGTGAACGAGCACCGACGGGTAACCCTCCGGCACGACGACGAGCCTTTGCAGCGCCTTTCCGCCCTGGAGCAGTTGCAGCAGCTCGGCCTGGCTGATCCCGGCCGGGATCGCGTACTCGCCGGCCTTGATCGGCTCGCCCGACCCGAACAACCGCGCGTGAAGGCGGAAGCGCGACGCGGATCCGACCACGCCCGCCTCCTCCAACCGGTTCGCGGCGGCGGCGAGGCTGGAGCCCTGCGGAATCTGGACGGTGATCGGACGCGCCAGCGGACCGCCGCCGTTCCAGCCGCGGAACAGCGCGAACGCCGCGATGAGGAGGACGACACCGCCGACGACGGCTAGGAGGGTAAGCTTACGCATGCTCACTTCCGTTCGTGCTGAGCCCGTCGAAGCACCGTCCTTCTTGCCGCCCGGACGAAGCAGAACAGCCCTTCGACAAGCTCAGGGCGAACGGATGTGGGGTCACCTAGACCGTCTTCAGCACCAGCGACGCGTTGGTCCCGCCGAAGCCGAAGCTGTTGTTGAGCACCGCCCTCACCTTCCGCTCCTTCGCGACGTGCGGGACCAGGTCGACGCCCGCACAATTCTCCGACGGGTTGTCCAGGTTGAGCGTCGGCGGCACGATCCCGTCCCGCATCGCCAGGATGCAGAAGATCGACTCGACCGCGCCCGCGCCGCCCAGCAGGTGCCCGATCGCCGACTTGGTCGAGCTCATCGAGAGGTCGCCGACAGCGTTCCCGAACAGCCGCCGGACCGCGCCGAGCTCGAGCTCGTCGCCCAGCGGCGTCGAGGTGCCGTGCGCGTTGATGTAGTCGATGTCGGTCAGGTCCAGCCCGGACTTCCGCATCGCCATCCGCATCGCCCGGAACGCGCCGTCGCCCTCCGGATGAGGCGCCGTCACATGATAGGCGTCGCCCGACAGGCCGTAGCCGATCACCTCGGCGTAGATCGTCGCCCCGCGGCGCTTGGCGTGCTCATACTCCTCGAGCACCACGATCCCGGCGCCCTCGCCCATCACGAAACCATCCCGGTCCTTGTCGTACGGCCGCGATGCGCGCGCGGGCTCGTCGTTGAAATTGGTCGACAGCGCCCGCGCCTGCGCGAAGCCGGCGATCCCGAGCGGGCAGATCGCGCCCTCCGCGCCGCCCGCGAGCATGACGTCCGCGTCGTCCAACGCGATCATCCGCGCCGCGTCCCCGATCGCGTGCGCGCCCGTCGAGCAGGCGGTCACCACCGCGTGGTTCGGCCCCATCAGCCCGTACTTGATCGAGACCTGGCCCGAGATGAGGTTGATCAGACGCCCGTGGACGAAGTGCGGCGAAACGCGGCTCGGCCCCTTCTCGTGCCGCACGATCGACTCGCTCTCGATGCCCGGCAGACCGCCTATGCCCGACCCGATGCAGCAGCCCGCGCGCTCGCGCTGCTCGTCGGTCATCTCGAGCAGGCCCGCATGCTCCAGCGCCTGGCCCGCCGCGTCGATGCCGAAGATGATGAAGGGATCGACCTGGCGCTGCACCTTGTGGTCGACGCGCTTGCCCGGGTCGAAGCCGTACTCGTGATCCTTGGGCTTCACCTCGCACGCGATCCGGCATTTGTAGTCGGTCGCGTCGAAGCGCGTGATCGGGGCCGCGCCCGACTTCGAGCCGATGATGTTCGACCAGGCGGTCTCGACATTCGCGCCCAGCGGCGTCACGAGGCCCATTCCGGTTACGACGACACGCCGCATGTTCGCTTCCCTAATTAACTGAACGAAGAGCCTGCTAAAACGAAAACGGCTCCCGGCCGGCGATCCGGGCGGGAGCCGCGAGCGGGCTAGGCGGAACGCCTAGGCCCCAGCTCTTAGGCCTTGTGCTCGTCGATGTAGTTGATTGCATCCTTGACGGTCGAGATCTTCTCGGCCGCGTCGTCGGGGATCTCCACGCCGAACTCCTCCTCGAACGCCATCACCAGCTCGACGATGTCGAGGCTGTCCGCGCCCAGGTCGTCGATGAAGCTCGCGTCCTCGGTGACCTTGTCGGCCTCGACGCCGAGGTGCTCGACGACGATCTTCTTCACGCGGTCGGCGGTCTCGCTCATATTCTTCCCTTTGAGAGTGTCGCGGTAAGGATTCCTGAACGCACGTAGAACGGGGTCGGCCTGCGCGCAAGCCGCTGTCTACCGCGTCACAGCATCGCCATGCCGCCGTTCACATGGAGCGTCTGGCCTGTGACGTAGCCCGCCTCTCGGCTGGCGAGGTACACCACCGCCGCCGCCACGTCCGGGCCTTCGCCCAGCGCGCCCGCCGGGATGCGCCCGATCAGCGCAGCCTTCTGCTGCTCGGGCAGCCCGTCGGTCATCGACGAGCGGATGAAGCCGGGCGCCACGCAGTTCACCGTGATCCCGCGGCTCGCCAGCTCCTGCGCGACCGCCTTCGACATGCCAACGAGTCCCGCTTTGGACGCGGCGTAATTTGCCTGGCCGGGATTGCCCGTCGCGCCCACCACCGAAGTGACGGAGACGATCCGGCCGAAGCGCTGCTTCATCATCGGCTTCGCGGCCGCGCGGACCAGGCGGAACGCGGCTTCCAGGTTGACGCGGATCACCTGGTCCCACTCCTCGTCCTTCATCCTCATCGTCAGATTATCGCGTGTGACGCCGGCGTTGTTGACGAGCACGTCCAACCGCCCGCCCAGCGCCTCGACGGCTTGCGGCACGAGCCGGTCCACGGCCGCCGCGTCCGATAGGTCGCAGGCGAGCGCCACATGCTCGCCGCCCAGCTCCGCGCGGAAGGCGTCGAGCTTGCCCGCGTTGGAGCCGGACACGGCCAAGCGCGCCCCCTGCCCCGTCAGCGCCCGCGCGATCGCGGACCCGATCCCGCCGGAAGCTCCGGTGACGAGGGCGGTCATGCCTGTGAGGTCGAACATCGGTGATCTCCTGGATATTTAGTTCACGCCAAGACGCGAAGACGGGAAAGCGTCGTGATCGTCGACGACGCGCCTTCGACGTCCTGCATCCTCGCGCGTTCGCGTGATCTAGATCTTCTTCGCCAACGCCTCGACGTCGTCCATCGTCACCACCGACACCGCTTCCGCGTCCGGCGCGATGCGCTTGACCATGGGGGTGAGGACCTTCCCGCCGAACTCGACGAACTCCGTCACGCCCGCCGCGAACATCCGCTCGATCGACTCGCGCCAGCGCACGATGCCGGTCACCTGCTGAACCAGCAGATGGCGGATCGCGCCCGGGTCGGACACCGCGACCGCGTCGACGTTGACGAACACGGGGACGAGCGGCGCCTGCATGTCGCTGTCGAACAGCGCGCGCTCCATTTCCTCGGCGGCGGGGCGCATCAGGCTGCAATGGAAAGGCGCGGACACGGGCAGCAGCACCGCGCGCTTCGCGCCGAGGTCTTTGGCCAGCGACACCGCGCGTTCGACGGCGGCGCGGTGGCCGGAGATGACGACCTGGGACGGGTCGTTGTCGTTGGCGACGGCGCAGACCAGCTCCGGCCCGCCCTCCGCCAGGATCGAGTCGACCGCCGCGCCCGCGATCACGCCCGCCTTTTCGACATCGGCGCCGAGCAGCGCCGCCATCGCGCCCTCGCCCACGCCGACCGCGCGCTGCATCGCCTGGCCGCGGACCTTCAGGAGCTTGGCGGTCGTGTCTAGGTCGAACGTCCCCGCGGCGCAGAGCGCGCTGTACTCGCCCAGCGAATGGCCCGCGACATAGTCGGCCTTCTCCGACAGGCGCACGCCGGCCTCGCGCTCCAGCACGCGCAGCGTCGCCAGCGCGTTCGCCATGATCGCGGGCTGCGCGTTCTCCGTCAGCGTCAGCTCGTCAGCCGGCCCCTCCGTCATCAGGCGGAACAGGTTCTGCCCCAGCGCGTCGTCGACCTCCCCGAACACCTCGCGCGCGTGCGGGCTCGCGTCCGCCAGCGCCCGACCCATCCCGATCGCCTGGCTGCCCTGGCCGGGGAAGATGAAAGCGCGCATAATCCTTGCCTCCTGTTCCGAGCGGGCGCGCCTAGGGCCGCGCCGCCGCCCCGTCCAGCCCGCCGCCCTTGGCGACCGCGCCCGCGCGCATCACGAACCGCACCCGCTTCAGCACCGTCACGTCCTGGAGCGGATCGCCCTCGACCGCGATCACGTCCGCCGCCTTGCCCGGCTCGATCGACCCCACCTCGCCCGGCAGCCCGAGCAGGTCGGCGGCGCCCAGCGTCGCCGCGGCGAGCGCCGTCCGCGGCGTCATGCCGTGGGCGACCATCAGTTCGAACTCGTCGGCGTTGCGCCCGTGCTTGGAGACGCCCGCGTCGGTGCCGAACGCGATCTTCACGCCGCCTTTGACCGCTCGCTCCAGCGCCTTGCCGGTGACGCCGATCCGCCATTCGATCTTCTCGCGCACCGCGGGCGAATAGGCGTTCGGGTCGCGCGCCAGCCTTTCCTTGTAGCCGTTCACCGTGGACAGCGTCGGCACGTAATAGGCCGCGCTCTGGCGGAACAGCCGCACCTCCTCGTCGCCGAGCAGCGTCCCGTGCTCGATCGAGTGGGCGCCCGCCCGCAAGGCGAGCGCGATGCCGCTGGCACCATGCGCGTGGACGGCGACCTTCTTGCCGTAGAGCTTGGCGGTGTCGACGATCGCTTTCGCCTCGTCGTCGAACATCTGCTGGCCCAGCCCCGCGGCGATGACGCTGTTGACGCCCGCGGTGGTGGCGATCTTGATCACGTCGGCGCCGCGGCCGACCTGGCGCCGCACCGCGCGACGGCACTCCTCGACGCCGTCGCAAAGGTTGTCGGTATGGGCCAGCGCCTCCGCCGCCTCCTCGTTCAGCCCAAGCCGCTCGTCCATATGGCCCGACGTCGTCGAGATCGACATGCCCGCGTCGACGATGCGCGGTCCCTGCACCCAGCCGCGCGCGATCGCGTCGCGCAGCGCCAGCGTCACGCCGCCGCTGTCGCCGAGGTTGCGCACCGTCGTGAACCCCGCCTCCAGCGTCTTGCGCGCGTTCATCTGCGCCTCGTAGGCGTGGAGCGGCGCGGACTCGGTCACGCCCGCCAGCAGCCCCTCGTTCCCCGCCCGGTCGGACGCCAGGTGGACGTGCGCGTCGATCAGCCCGGGCAGCACCGTCATCCCCGAAAGATCGATCAGCCGCGCGCCGGCCGGCGGCGGCGCGAGCCCGCGCTCGACCCGCTCGATCCTCCCTGCGCGGACGGTGATCGTCGACGGCCCCTCCGCCGGCCGGTCGGCGCGGGCGAGGAGCCGGCCGGCGTGGATCACGGTCACTGGGTCCGCCGGCGGCGCGGTCTGCGCCGCCACCGGCGCGGCGGAGCACAGGGCGGCGAAGATGATCGGGCGCATGGACGGCTTCCCCTCTTTATCGTTGTCCGGCCCAGCCTTAGCGCCCGGCCCGTCGCTGTCCATCGCGGTTGCCTTTAGCCCGCGCCTCGGGTAACGGCCCCGCACCGGGCGGAAGGCGAGAGCCTCCCGCCCGTCATCGTTCGACGACAGCCGGAGGGGCGTGACGCATGGGGCGCACGTCAGCGATCGGCCAATATGAAGGAAGACACATGGCTCTTTACGAGCACGTGTTCCTTGCGCGCCAGGACTTGGCGCAGGCGCAAGTGGACGCGATGGCGGAAGCCGCCACCCAGATCGTCACCGAGCGTGAAGGTCGGGTCGTCAAGACGGAGAGCTGGGGCCTCCGCAGCCTCGCCTACCGGATCCAGAAGAACCGCAAGGCGCACTACGTGATGCTGGAGATCGATGGCCCCGGCGAGATCGTCGCCGAGCTGGAGCGTCAGGCCCAGATCAACGAGGACGTCATCCGCTACATGACCGTCAAGGTCGACGAGCTCGAGCAGGGCCCGACCGCGATGATGCGCAAGCAGGAGCGCGACCGCGAGCGTCGCGGCGACCGCGAGGGCGGACGCGACGGCCGTGACGGCCCGCGCGGCGATCGTCCCGACCGCGGCGACCGCCCGCGTCGCGACGCGCAAGAGGAGATCGCATAATGGCCCGTCCGTTCTTCCGCCGCCGCAAGAGCTGCCCCTTCTCCGCGAAGGACGCGCCCCGGATCGACTACAAGGACGTCCGCCTGCTTCAGGGCTTCGTGTCCGAGCGCGGCAAGATCGTGCCTTCGCGCATCACCAGCGTGTCGGCCAAGAAGCAGCGCGAACTCGCCGTGGCGATCAAGCGCGCGCGTCACCTGGGCCTGCTGCCCTACGTCGTTAAGTAAGGAGAAGGGCAGATGGACGTCATTCTGCTTGAGCGCGTCGAGAAGCTCGGCGGCATCGGCGACGTGGTGAAGGTGAAGGACGGGTACGCCCGCAACTTCCTCTTGCCCCGCAAGAAGGCGCTGCGCGCCAACGAGGCGAACCGGAAGGTTTTCGAGGCCAACCGCGCGCGCATCGAATCCGACAACGCGTCGCGCCGCGCGGACGCGGAGAAGGAGGCCAAGACCTTCAACGACGCGCGCGTGACGCTGATCCGCCAGGCGTCGAACACCGGCCAGCTCTACGGTTCGGTCGCGGTCCGCGACCTCATTGACGCGCTCGCCGCGGACGGCCACAAGGTCGGCAAGTCGTCGATCGTGCTCGACCGTCCGATCAAGGCGATCGGCGTGTACGACGTGCGCGTCGCGCTGCACCCCGAGGTGTCGGTGACCGTCAAGGTCAACGTCGCCCGCTCGCCCGAAGAGGCCGAGATGCAGGCGTCGGGCGTCGACGTGATGGCGTCTATGTTCGAGCGCGACGAGGCCGGCTTCACCGAGGATTACGATCCCAACGCCGAGCCGGGCGCGACCGCCGAGGTCCAGCCGGAGCAGGCGCAGGGCTGACGCCCTCGCGTCCAGGCCAAGAAAAGGGCCGCCCGGACATGTCCGGACGGCCCTTTTCCGTTTGAGTCTTCGCCGATGCGTCGGGTGCGGCGCCTCAGGGGCACATGACGCACGCGCTCACCACGGCGGAGAGCGGGATCAACGCGAAGACGACCGGCAAGATGTTCTTCATGGGAGGGACGCCTGATTGGATGGTGGCGGGATGACGCAGTGCACAATGCGCGCCCGTCGCGAAGGTTTCAGCAACCTTAACGGCCGGCGCCGCTCCTTCCGTGCCGAAACGGGAAGCGCCCGTCCCGCCGCCGTCGTCCGAATGTCGACGAACGCGACGGGCTAGCGACGACCGAACAGCTTCTCGATGTCGGCGTGCGCCAGCTTGATCCAGGTCGGCCGGCCATGGTTGCACTGGCCCGACCGCGGCGTCTCCTCCATCTCGCGGAGCAACGCGTTCATCTCGGCGACCGACAGCACGCGTCCGGCCCGCACCGATCCGTGGCACGCCATCGTCGCCGCGACATGGTCCAGCCGCTCCCTCAAGGACAACGCCTCGTCATAGGCGGCGAGCTCGTCCGCGAGGTCCGCGAGGAGGGCGCGCACGTCCGCCTGCCCCAGCGGCCCGGGCGTCGCGCGCACCAGTATCGCGCGCGGGCCGAACCGCTCCACTTCCAGGCCGAGCCCGGCCAGTTCCGCCGCCCGCGCCTCCAGCCGGTCGCAGGCGGCCTCGTCCAGCTCGACCACTTCCGGGATCAGCAGCGCCTGCGACGCGACGGTTCCGCCCTCGGCGGCGGCGCGCAGGCGTTCGAGCACGATCCGCTCGTGCGCGGCATGCTGGTCCACGAGCACCAGCCCATCCTCGGCTTCCGCGACGATGTAGGTCTTCGCGACCTGCCCGCGCGCCACGCCGAGCGGGAAGGCGGCGGTCGCCGGCGGTGGCGACCAGGCCGGCTCGGCGCGGGCCTGCGGCGGAGGCGCGAAGAACGATGTCCGACGCTCCTGGATCGTGCTCATGGTGACGGGAGGATGTTCAGCTAGGGCCTTGCCGTCGTCCGACCACGACCGCGCCACCGGGGAGGCCTCGGCGGTCCACATCCGCATCGCGTCCTCGGGCGGGCGTCGCACGACCCGGTGCCCCGCCTCGTCCAGCGCGCGTCGCAAGCCCGACACGATCAGCCCGCGTACCAACACGGGGTCGCGGAACCGCACCTCCGTCTTCGCCGGATGGACGTTCACGTCGACCAGCTCGGGCGCGAGGTCGAGGAACAGCGCCACCACAGCGTGCCGATCGCGCGGCAGCATCTCGGCATAAGCCCCTCTGATCGCGCCCATCAGCAGCCGGTCGCGCACCGGCCGTCCGTTCACGAACAGATACTGGTGGTCGGCGACGCCCCGATTGTAAGTCGGTAGGCTCGCGACCCCGCCCAGCCGGTACCCGTCCCGCTCCAACTCGACCGCGACCGCGTTGTCCGCCAGCGCGCGGTCGGTGAGCGCCGCGACCCGGGCCGGTCGGTCGTCGCCGCCCTGCGTGGCCAGCGTGCGCCGACCGTCATGCTCGACCGAGAAGGCGATGTCGGGCCGCGCCATCGCCAGCCGGCGCACCGCGTCCAGGCAGGCGGCGTATTCGGCGCGCGCGCTGCGCAGGAACTTGCGCCTGGCTGGTACGCGCGCGAACAGCTCCTCGACGACGACGCGCGTGCCCGGCGGGAGCGCCGCGGGCCCTTCCCGCTCGACCCCGCCGTTGTCGACGATCCTCGCCCAGCCGTCGCCACCGCGAGGCCGGCTCTCCAGCGTCAGCCGCGCCACGCTCGCGATCGAGGGCAGCGCTTCGCCGCGGAAGCCCAGGGTCGCGACCGACTCGATCGCTTCGCCGGGGAGCTTGGATGTGCAGTGCCGTTCCAGCGCCAGCGCCATGTCGGCCGGCGTCATGCCGCATCCGTCGTCGGCCACCTCCATCCGCGCGACCCCGCCCTCGCGCAACGCGACCGCGATCCGGGTGGATTCCGCGTCGATCGCGTTTTCGACCAGCTCCTTCAACGCGCTGGCGGGTCTTTCCACCACTTCACCGGCGGCGATCCGATTGACGAGCTGCTCGGGCAAGCGGCGTATTGACATAGGGCAACTCTTAACTCACCTGGCCCTGTCCCGCGACCCGAAACGCGAAATGACCGGCTTTTCGCCTGTTTCCGGCGTGCGTCGGGGAAGCGCGGATGATATGCGATACGCCCGCGGCCGGGGGGCCGTCGGCGCAATCACGGGACTATCCGCTTCGATGCCTTTTCCGCGTTTCTTCAAGTTCATGTCGCACGACATGGCTATCGACCTCGGGACCGCCAACACGGTGGTCTACGTCCGCGGGCGCGGCATCGTCCTGAACGAGCCCTCGGTGGTCGCCATCGAGACGATCAACGGCCAGTCGCGCGTGAAAGCGGTCGGCGACGACGCCAAGCTGATGATGGGCAAGACGCCCGACAACATCCAGGCGATCCGGCCGTTGCGCGACGGCGTCATCGCCGACATCGACGTCGCCGAGCAGATGATCAAGCACTTCATCATGAAGGTGCACGGCGGCAAAGCGCGCCCCTGGCAGTTCCCGGAGATCGTGATCTGCGTGCCGTCGGGATCGACCAAGGTCGAGCGCCGCGCGATCCGCGACGCCGCGTCCAACGCCGGCGCCAGCCAGGACTGGCAGAACGAAGAGCCGATGGCCGCCGCGATCGGCGCCGACATGCCGGTGACGGAGCCGATCGGCTCGATGGTCGTCGACATCGGCGGCGGTACGACCGAAGTCGCCGTCCTCTCGCTGCGCGGTCTCGCCTACACGACGTCGGTCCGCGTTGGCGGCGACAAGATGGACGACGCGATCGTCTCCTACGTCCGCCGCAACCACAACCTCCTGATCGGCGACGCCACCGCCGAGCGCATCAAGCAGGAGATCGGCATCGCCCGCCCGCCCGCCGACGGCGTCGGCAAGGTCATCTCGATCAAGGGCCGCGACCTCGTCAACGGGGTGCCGAAGGAGATCCAGATCAACCAGGGCATGATCGCCGAAGCGCTGGCCGAGCCGGTCGCGACCATCGTCGAGGGCGTCCGCGTGGCGCTCGAGAACACCGCGCCGGAACTCGCGGCCGACATCGTCGACCAGGGCATCGTGCTCACCGGCGGCGGCGCGCTGCTCCAGGGGTTGGACGAGGTGCTGCGCGACGAGACGGGGTTGCCCGTCACCGTCGCGGAGGACCCGCTGACCTGCGTCGCGCTCGGCACCGGTCGGGCGCTCGAGGATCCGATGTACCGGGGCGTGCTTCAGAGCGGCTGACGGCTGGGGGACGGCGGCGATGGCTGGTCGCGATCGGCGGCCGGGCTTTTCCCGGCGGCGTCAGTACGGCGTGTTGCTGGGCTATGCGATGCTCGTCGCCGGCGCGATCGTCGGTGCGCTCCTTCTCCTGCTGTCCGCGCTTAACCCGCCCTTCTTCTCCGGCCTGCGCATGGCGGCGGCGGGCGTGACCACGCCCGTCGCGTCCGTGCTTTCGGGAACGGGCCAAGCCTTGCTGTCCGTGCCGCGCGCGATCGGCTCCTACTTCTTCGTCCATGGCGAGAACGCCCGGCTTAAGCAGGAGCTCGACGGCCATCGGAAGCTCCTGACCCGCGCCCGCAGCATCAACTACGAGAACCGGCGGCTTCGTCGCCTGCTCGCGATCCGCGAACGCGAGGTCGCGACCGTGCTGTCCGCGCGGCTCGTCGCCTCCACGCCGACCAGCACGCGCCGCTTCGCGTTGTTGAACGCGGGACGGCTCCACGGCGTCCGGCCCGGCATGCCCGTGCGCGGTCCCGAAGGTCTGATCGGCCGCGTGGTCGAGACGGGTCCGAACGCCGCGCGCGTGCTGCTGCTCGTCGACCCTGAGAGCGCCGTCCCCGTGCGCCGCACCCGCGACGGCCTCCCCGCCATCGTGGCGGGCCGCGGCGACGGCGCGGTCGACATCCGCTCCGTCGACAACACCGACGTCAAGTTCGCGCCCGGCGACCTGTTCGTCACCTCGGGCACGGGCGGGATCTACGCGCCGGGCGTGCCCGTCGCGCGCGCGGTGGCGGGCGGCGGCGACACGGTGCTCGGCCGAACGGTGGTGGTCCCCGACACGCTCGACTTCGCGCTGGTCGACCGCCCATACTTTCCGATGCCGCCCGCCCCTGCGCGCGCCGTCCCGCTGCCGCCGCCTCTTCCCGCTACCGCCGGCGCTCCTCCCGCGGCGCCCGCGCGATGAGCGACGCGCTCGACTACCGCCCCTTCGCGGCGCCGCTGCCGCCCAACCGCGCGCGCGCCCTGCCCTGGATCACCGTGATGGCCGGCTCGGCCTTGACGGTGATCCCCGGCGTCGCGACCTTGCCGATGTTCCCGCCGCTCGGGCTCCTGATGCTGCTCACCTGGCGCCTCCTCGCCCGGTTGGCGCTACGGCGCTGGGCGGCGGGTCCGCTCGGGCTGTTCGACGACCTCGTCAGCGGCCAGCCGCTGGGCAGCGGCGTGTTGTTGTGGAGTCTGTGCTTCCTCGTGATGGACCTGGTCGAGCAACGCGTTTACGACCGCAGCTTCCTGACGGACTGGCTGCTGGCGGGCTTGCTCGTCGTCGGCGTCCTCGTCGCGGGCCGCTTCATCGCCTCGCCCTACACAGCGCCCCTCGGTCCGGTGCTGGCGTTGCAGGTCGGGGCCAGCGTCCTCGCCTTTCCGCTGACCGCGCGGCTCGTCGCGTGGATCGACCGCCGCCGCACCCAGGGGCAGATCCCTTGAGGTACGCGCCCATCGCCTCCGAAGCGCAGCAGGCGTTCAGCTTCACGCGCCGCGCCTGGCTCGTCGGCGCGGCGCAGGGCGCGATCGGGCTCGCGCTCGTCGGCCGCATGACCTGGCTCTCGGTCAACGAGAACGAGCGCTACAACCTCCTTTCAGAGAGCAACCGCGTCAACCTGACGCTGATGCCCCCGCGCCGGGGCTGGCTGGTCGACCGGAACGGCCTGCCGATCGCCAACAACCGCACCGACTTCCGCGTCGACATCATCCCCGACCAGCTGGAGGACGGCGACCGCGTGCTCGGCCTGTTGCGCGAGCTGCTGCAGCTCCCGCCCGAGGAGATGGAGCGCATCCGCCTCGATTTGAAGCGCGCGCAAGGGTTTCAGCCCGTGCAGGTCGCCGAGAAGCTCGACTGGGATCGCTTCGCCGCGGTCAGCGTCCGCCTGCCCGAACTGCCCGGCGTCCAGCCGACGCGCGGTTTCGCCCGCTACTACCCGGCGGGCGCCGCCGTTGCGCACCTGACGGGCTATGTCGGCACCGCCACTGCCGAGCAGTTCAAGGAGAGCAAGGACCAGCTGCTCGTCACGCCTGGCTTCAAGCTCGGCAAGGACGGTCTCGAGAAGAAGCTCGAGCCGCTGCTCCGCGGCAAGGCCGGGGCCAAACGCGTCGAGGTGACCGCGCGCGGCCGTCTCGTCCAGCCGCTCGCGACACGACCCGACACGCCAGGCCGGAACATCCGGCTGACGATCGACGCGGGGCTCCAAGAGTACGCGGCGCGCCGGCTAGGATCGAACTCCGGCTCGGTCGTCGTGGTGGACTGCCGCTCGGGCGACCTGCTCGCGATGGTCTCGATGCCGGCCTATGATCCGAACAGCTTCTCGGACGGGATCAGCAACCTCGAATGGCGGATGCTTTCGGACGACGATCACATCCCGCTCATGAACAAGGCGCTCCAGGGCCTCTACCCCCCCGGCTCGACCTTCAAGCCCGCGACCGCGATGGCGGGGTTGCGGGCGGGGATCGATCCGGAGCATGTGGTCAACTGTCCGGGAGGGTATCAACTCGGTAACCGCTTTTTCCGGTGCCTAGGCCGGCACGGCCCGATGAACCTGCACCGCGCGATCGCGCGCAGCTGCAACACCTATTTCTACACCGTCGGCCGCGAGGTGGGCATGGACGCCGTGGCCGCCGCCGCGCGTCAGCTCGGGCTCGGCGCCGAGTACGACCTGCCCTTCCCGTCGCAACGCTACGGCACCATCCCCGATCCGGCGTGGAAGGAGCGGAAATACAAGCAGAAATGGACGCAGGCCGACACGCTCAACGCGTCCATCGGGCAGGGTTACATCCTCACCAGCCCGCTCCAGCTCGGCGTCCAGGTCGCCCGCATCGCCTCGGGCCGTCGGCTCATGCCCCGAGTCCTCGCCGGCGCGCCGGTCGACGCGCCGCTCCTCGACGTGCCGCCGGAGCGGATGGCGTTGATCCGGTCGGGCATGGACGAGGTGGTGAACGGCGCCGGCACCGCGGTCCGCAGCCGCCTCCAGCTCGACGGGATCCGGATGGGCGGCAAGACCGGCACCGCGCAGGTCCGCCGCATCGCGGGCGGCGCCCGCGGCGGCTCCAACGTGCCCTGGAAGTATCGCGACCACGGCCTGTTCGTCGGCTTCGCCCCCGTCGACGACCCGCGCTACGCCGTGTCCGTGGTCATCGAGCACGGCATGTCCGGCTCCGGCGCGGCGGCGCCGGTCGCGCGCGACGTCATCACCTGGCTTTACGACCGCGACAAGGCGCTGAACACGCTGGCGCCGCTCGAGGAGCAATGGGGCGGCGACATCGCGACGCGCATGGCCGCGCAGGAGGCGGCGTACAAGGCGATGCACCAGGCCGCCTCTCCCGACGCGCTAGCGACCCGAACCGACGGCGTGGCCGCGACGGAGGCGGAAGCCGTGCGCAACGAGACCGATCTCGCCAACGCCACGCTCGAGATGCTCGCCGGCGGCGGGCAAGGATCGCCGGACCCGGACTGAGAAAAGGGTTTGCAATCCGCATCCGCGATGCTAACGGCCCGGCTCCCGATCGCGACGCGCCCCAAGCGCGGCTCCGCCGGTCACGGACGCATAGCTCAGTTGGTAGAGCAGCTGACTCTTAATCAGCGGGTCCTTGGTTCGAGCCCAAGTGCGTCCACCACCGTCAAGTAATGAACAAGCATAGCTTTTCTGGTCGGGACGCGGTGAGTCTCGGTCGGCGGCGATTTTGGCGTGTAACCACGGGATACCCACGGTGCGCGACTTGCGGCGCAACGGAGAGCGCCGTCTAGGCCGGGAGCCTCCCCCGTGCCATTAGGGACGATAGGGCCAATAGCCCCTGAAACGGCCCGCACGGGAGCCGACAAAACCGACAGAACCTCGGGCTGCAAAAGCTGCTAGCGTCGCCGTCGATCAATGACGTGAGATGGCAGGGCGGCCCCGCGGAATACCTCCTCGACGCGGATAACGCCTAGATAATGACCGGGTCAGAAGTCGACGCGCTGGTTGCCTTCGAAGATCACGCGATGGGGGTAGCCCTCGCTATCCAACTCCGCATGCTCATGAAGGCTGATCCCGCGCGCGACTTTCAGCCGGCGAGCGAGATAAGCCTCGGGCCAGAGCATCCGCTGAAACCAGTTTCGCGCAACCGACCTGGGAGGCGGGTATGCCTCGGCAAAGGCGCGCGTCCGCTCGTCGATACCTGAACCGATCACCCGTGTTGCGACCGCGTAAGCTACGTCCAGATCTCCAAGCGAGAGCTTATCACCGAGATAGCTTCCGAAGACGGAGAGCTTCACGACGGAGTGCAGCATGTGCGGATCAGCGTTGATCGCCTCCGCTTCGCGCACGATCGCCGTCAGCACCCTATCGGCGCGTTCCCGCGTGATGCCTGCCCGCTTCCGCTCACCCATCGGCAAAGCCTCCGTTCGACATCCGGTAGCATGCGCAGCCGGTCACGACCCGTCCATGTCATTGAGGACGATAGTACCGGTACGCCCGGAACCCCGGCCTGCTAAAGGTGCGAGTGTTGCTAAGATCTGGCCTCGAACGTCACCGTTCAAAGCGTTGGCACTCCGGAGTGAGGCTCTGATCCAGGGATGACGCTACGCCAGCAAGGGCGTAATGTGGTGCCAATGCCCCACCCGCTCTCCCGCGTACGCTCGAATGCAGAGGTGAAGGTAACCCCAACTGCGCTCCATTCCGTTCCGCGGTTCTCGCTTCCAGTGATGCACGTGATCGCTCGTTGGGCGCACATCGACGGCGACTTCGCTACGATGTTCTCCCATATCCTGAAGTCAGACATAGAGGTCGGCACTGCTGTATATCAGGCCTTCAACGGCACCGAGGCTCGGCGGCTCGCTCTATTCGCAGCGGCCGAGAAGGGTCTACCTGAGTGGCAGGCGGTGGCCCTTCGTGCTGTGTGGAACGCGATAAAGCCGTCGCGTGATCAACGGCACCAGTTCGCGCATCACGTTTGGGGCTTTTCCGAAGAACTGCCCGATGCGCTGCTGCTGATGCACTCAAGCGTGATTGTCGAACGCAATATCAGCTTGCGTCAGCGTGTTCAGGAGCTGCCGGATGGTCGAGGCGTGATCGCTCCCAAGGACATCGATAGATCACAGGTTTACGTGTACAGAGAGAGCGACTTCAAGGCCGCCGAACAGGCTGCAGTGGAAGCCACCTTTCTAGTCGCGTTGCTTACCATGTCGATCGGGCACATGACTCTGGAGGTTGGCCGTCGACAGCTATTAAACCACCCTGCTTTCCAGCGAGCCGTCGCGCCCCTCATTCGAGAGCGATCACCCGAGTTACAGGCTCAGTTGGCCCCGCCCGGAAACGGTCCGCCGGCTCCTGGCATTTGGCCTGAGTGGGACAAGCAGCAAGGCGGGTAGGTACCGGGCTTATGCGCCGTACCGATCTCTAACGACGAGAGGACAAGGCCCATTACGATCGTCATCGACACCGACCGGCCACGCCGCCGACCCCAGACAGCGGAGGAAATACAAGACGAGGTCATCTCGCCCGGCGATTATTTCGGGATCACGGGAAAGGACGTGACCGGCGTGTGGCGTTTCGACGGAACGACGGCGACGAGGTTGGGCATCGCAAATCCCGACCATCGCTCTAAGGTCACGCTTAAGGAAGGGCAGACGCTCAGACAAGGTCTAGAGACGATCAGCATGTTCTTCGAGCGCGACTTCGTGCTTCATCGCATGCAGCTACCGCCAGGAGCGTATTATCCTCAGATCGCGAGGCCGGCGGACCAGGCCCCCGAGGAGCCAATAGGCTCGTTTCCAGTGGCTCCCAAAGCGGCAGATGACCTGATCGCTTCTCTAAACCAGGTTCGCGCACTGGTGGCGATGCTGGAGCTGATCTTTCAGTCAGTGCATCCGGTTGAGTCGAACATGAAATGCTTCGGAGCTTCGATCCGCAACTCGTTGATTCTGGCCTGCACGGAGTGCGAGGCGCAGTGGAAGTCAGTTCTAAGGGCCAACGGCTATGAACTGAGCAACCCAGGCACAAAGGACTATGTTAAGCTTAGGATCCCGCTCAGGCTGGACGAATACTCCGTCTCGCTTCGACACTACCCTTGGTTGCAACCGATGTTCCCCTTCACCGGATGGACGGCTACGGCGTCGACGCAGTCCCTAAGCTGGTATGGCGATTACAACGCGACGAAGCACGACCGAGCGACTGAGTTTCACCGGTCGACGTTAAGCGCGGCAATCACCGCTGTGTCGGCCGTGTGGGTCATGATTGCCGCCGCCTACGGAATCCAAGGCGTCCGTGAGTTTCAGGACCTCAACCGCTACTTTGCGGTGAACACCGCACCTCGCTGGCGTTATTCCGAAGTCTACACGTTTCCCTATCGAGGATCCAATTCGCAAGCGGGAGCTGTCAACTACCCGTTCTAACGCTTTGGCAAAGTGGCTTTGAGGCGCGCCGTTGCGTCGGCCCAGCTAAGCGCATAGCCTCTGCGCCATGACTACTGCCCGCGCAATCATCCTATCGGCCGTGATCCTCGCGCTGGCGGCCGGCGTGATCGCGTATCTCACCCAGCCCCGCTACTCGCTCGTCAACGTCGGCGACGGCTACGCGCTCAGGCTGGACCGGCGCACGGGCGAGATGATGAGCTGCGTAGAGGGGGCGTGCGGTCCCGTCTCCGATGCGGGCCGACAAGGGCCGTGGGTCGACTACCAGCGGAAAAGCGCTCAGCGGTAAGCCTCCCAAGGAGCCGCAGCGGACCCCGCAGTTGACCGGTTCGATGGCCCGGCGAACAGATCGTCTCGCGCATCGCGCCGGGCATAGCGAATGATGGACTCCACCTCGTCCTGCCGCTCGTCTCGGTCCATGTTCGCCCAAGCGGGCGATGCGATCAGCTCTTCCAAGCCCGGCCGCATGTACCCCGCCGCCGTCGTGCGGTAGCGCTCATACTGTTCCGGCGTCAGCTCCACTCGCTCCTTCGTGTCGGGGTTGGTGACGGTGCGGGACAGGACGCCCAGCCTCACCCCGCTCCCCAGCAGCGCGTTCGCCAGCGGGTCGTTCTTCCGCGTCGAGGTGTAGATCGGCGAGAACGAGTCCAGCCCGCCCCCGTTGGTGCTCGGCATCGTGCCGCCCAGCACGTCGCGCCGCGGCGGGAGCGACGTGGACGCGATCGGGACGCGCGAGCGGATGCGATCGAGCGCGCCCCGCGCCTCACGCTGGAGCGGATCGACCGCTTGCGCGACCTGCGACACGCCGACCGGGACCGTGGACCCCGCCAGCTTCGACACCAGCGACTCCAGATTGCG
>DASVSW010000155.1:0-1660 GCA_036387895.1 Sphingomonas sp. | reverse complement strand
CCGTCGTAGACGATCACCGGCGAGAAGTTCAGATGGACCTCGTAACCGGCGCGGACGAAATCGTCGATCGCGGCGATCCGATCGGCGATGGGCGAGGTGCGCACGTCGACGACGCGCGCGACATGCGCGGGCATGAGCGAGAAACGCACCCGCGTCCGCCCGGCGGGGTCGTAGTCCAGCAGCTCGCGGTTGACGTACTTCGTCGCGAACGAGCCCTTGGCGTTCGGCAGCCCGCGGAACGTCGCGACCAGGTCGCGGACGTTGTCGGACAGGAGCGCGTCGACCGACAGGTCGCCGTTCTCGCCGAGGTCGTAGACCCAGGCGGCCGGGTCGATCCGGTCGGGAACGGGCTTCGCGCCCTGCTTGCCCGCGTGGCGCGCGATCGCCCGGCAGATCGCCTCGATATTGACGAACACGCTGATCGGATTGGCGAAACCCTTGCGCCTCGGCACGTAGCAATAGGCGCAGGCCATGGCGCAGCCGTTAGACGAGGAGGGCGCGATGAAGTCGGCGGAGCGGCCGTTGGGGCGCATGCTCAAGCCCTTCTTGACTCCCAGCACGAGCGTGGTGCGCTTGATCTTCACCCAATCGTCGACATTGCCCTTGTTGCCGTAGAGGGTGGGGATGTTCCAGTGCGAGGGGACGTGGATGCGTTCCGCGTCGGGGAAGCGGGCCAGCACCTCGCGGCCGCGGACGAACTCCTCGACGGCGGGCTCCATGTAGATGCGCCCGACCTCCAGCAAGCGGAGTTCGGGCCGGCGGTCGAGGATGGCGGCCATGCCCTCCCCAACGAACGGCTAGCCGTATTTGTCCGCGCGACGCCGTCCGACCATCAGTCCGCGCTCCAGCCGCTCGCACAAGGCGGCGTAGTAATCGGACAGGAAGCCCTGGTCGTCGCCGTCGTCGGGCATGGCGGCCTTGCGGCGGATGGCGGCCGCGACGGTGGCGATCGTGTCGGCCTGGCCGGAGCGCAGCACCGTCTCCAGCGTCTGGAGCTCATAAACGCCGTACAGGCCCAGCGCGGCGTCGCTGAACCGGCGACGCTCGTCCGGTCGCGGGGCCGCCGCGAGGTCGGCGGCGAGCTTGCGGCGCGCGGTGCGGACGACCCAGGTGCCCGCGACGAGGTCGCCGACGCGAAGCCGGTCGCGGTTGAAGAGCGGGAAGAACAGGAACAAGCCGCTCCAGGACAAGGCGAACAGCGTCGTGACGGTATCGGCCAACCCGTCCGCGCTGCGGTCTGCCAGGAAGGAGAGCGGCAGGAAGACCTCGATCTCGCGCATGGCGTTGCGCGCGACCACCGCGCCGCCGGACAGCCGCGCGCCGTCGCGGGCGACCACGCGCAGGCCCAGCGCGCGCTTGCCGGGCGTAGCCCCGCGCCCGCCCAGCTCCCACAGGATGAACCACCCGTTGCGCAGCACGAACGCGCCGAGCAGCCACAGGATGAGCAGGATCTCCGTGCGCCCGGCCGACAGCAGATAGCCGACCGCGATCGAGACGGTGATCAGGATCGCCAGGAGCATCAGGAGGTCGAGCAGGAACGCGCCCGCGCGCGCGCCGGCCGTGCCCAGCTCCAGCCGCAGGTCGACGCCCTCCGGCGTGACGAAGGCGCGGCGGAGCGAGCGCGGGGCGCGGGGCTCACGCCTCCAGCGCATCTGGCCTG
>DASVSW010000154.1:0-11907 GCA_036387895.1 Sphingomonas sp. | reverse complement strand
CCGGGAATCCCCGATCGCGAGCGCGTGGCCTGGGGCGCCGCGCCGACCCCTGCGCCCGTCCAGGCCGCGGCCCCGGTCTCGACGGCGGCGACCGCCGCCGTCGAGAAGGCCGGCGCGTCGGACACGTTGACGCTCGCCCGGCTGGCTCAGGACGTGTATCTCGATGTCGCGTCGCCGCCGTCGGGCTACCGCGTCGCGAGCGAGGCGGAGCTGGCGCGCCTCGGCGTCACGCCCGCGATGCTGGCCACCCAGCCCAACGGCTACCGCGCCCGCGCCTATGTCACGGGATCGGGCGACGCCGCACGCGTCGTGATCGCGTTCCGCGGCTCCGCCGAAGCCGGCGACTGGGCCGCCAACGCGCGCCAGGCGGTCGGCGCGAGCAGCTTCCACTACGCCCGCGCGCTCGACATCGGCCGCATGGTCGCGGCTTCGGGAGCGTCGAACGTCGTCTTCACCGGCCATTCGCTGGGCGGCGGCCTCGCCTCCGCCGCCGCGCTCGCGGCCGGGCGGCCGGCCGCCAGCTTCAACGCGGCCGGCCTCCACGACGCCACGATCGACCGCGCGGATGCGATCCGCGGGGCCGCCGGGCGCGGCGCGCCCGACATCCGCGCCTACCATGTCCGGGGCGAGGTGCTCTCCGCGTTGCAGGACGGCGGCGACCGGATCGCCGGCGGGCTGCTCGGCCGCATGATCTTAGGCCCGCTAGGCGGCGTGTTGGGCAGCCGCGTGGACGCGCCGGAGGCGTACGGCACGCGGATCGCGCTCGACGCCGTCCGGCCGGAGGGCAAGCGGTTCTGGAACGACAACCCCGTCGACCGGCACGGCATCGACTGGGTGATCGCCGGCCTGCAGGCGCGCTAGCTAGCCAAGCGCGGCGCGCGCGGGCATGGTCGGGCGCATGTCGCAACCCCGTCGGTTCGGTGCGGTCCTGCTCGCGGGGTTGGCGTTCGGCGTGTCAACGCAAGGGTGCTCCATGCCGCCGCAATGCTTCTCCAAGCGCGCAGGATACGTCTTCCCGACGCCCGAGCGCGTCCGGCCGCATCTGTCGCACGGCGAGGCGGGGAGGCGGCTCTACGACGCGGTGACGGACGGCGACCGGGACCGGGCGGTCGCGATGCTGCGCGCCGACCCGGCGCTGGCGGGGCTGGCGGTCGAGTACGACCGGCGCGGCGACCGGCCGGACGGGCAGGCGGGGGACCTCCTCGCCTTCGCCGTGACGAACTGCGATCCGGCCATGCTCGCGGCGCTCCTCGAGGCCGGCGTGCCGCCCGACGGCGCGGACCCGGGCCGCGCGCTCGGCTACGCCATGCTCGCCGACGATCCCGGCATGGCGGAGACGCTTCTACGGGCGGGCGCGTCGCCCGATCCGCAAAAGCGGGGCGGGGCGAACGTCTTCTCCGACGTGGCGGCGGACGGCAATCTGGGTGGTGCCATGATGCTGGTCCGCCATGGGCTCGACCAGCGCTGGGTCGACCGCTTCGGCTCGGGCCATCTCGAAGCGGCGCTCAGGATGGAGCGGTTCGCGATCGCCGAGGAGCTGGTCAAGGCCGGCGCGCCGCTCTGGCGCGTGTCGCTCGGCGGCCGGATGCCGGTCCACGCGCTCACCGACGCCCGAATCTTGGACGACCCGTCGCAGGACGCCGCGCGGCTCCGGCTGATCGAGCGGGCCAAGGCCACGCCGCTGCCCTGGCCGCCGCCCCCGCCGGCCGACGTGCTCGCGAAGTTCGTCTCCGGCGAATGGCCCAGCGCCGCGATGCGCGCGGCCGGCCTGGACGCCTCGCCGGAGGTGGTGGCGATGCTGCGCGAGCGGGCGGGCGCGGAGTAGGCGGGCGCTCGGCCGCCCGCACGTCCGTCAGCGCCGCGCGGCGCCGCTCTTCGCGCGGGGCGTCGCGTATTCGACGCCCGGCCGCCATCCCGGCCAGCGACCGCCGTTCGCGACCTCCATCCCCAGCGCGTGGACCAGCGCGCCGTCCTGCGCGGCGGCCGCCATATCCCAATCCTCGCGGAACTCGTCGCAGCGCTGATGGTAGCATTGCGCGTTGTACCGCTCCACGGCGGCGTCGGCCCGCCCGCCCGTCGCGAGATCGCGGCCCGCGCGGAAGTAGAGGCTGGGCACCCCGGCCTGCGCGAAGGCGTAATGGTCCGACCGCTGGTACCAGCCGGCCTCCGGCGCGACCTCGGGCTCGATCCGGCGGCCCTGCGCCTGGGCGAGGCGAGCCAGATCGTCCTCCAGGTCGACGCGCCCCGCGCCGATGAGCTCCACCGAGCGGGTCGCGGGCAGCGCCAGATGCGGGTCGAGATTGAACACCGCCGCCGTCGTCTCCAGCGGCCGCACGGGGTTCGCGACATAGTGGTACGCCCCGAGCAGCCCGTCCTCCTCCGACGTGTAGCCGATGAACAGCAGCGTCCGCTGCGGCCGGGGTCCGCGGGCGAAGGCGCGCGCGACCTCCACCAGCGTGGCGGTGCCGACCGCGTTGTCGACCGCGCCGTTGCGGATGGTGTCGCCCGTCGCGTCGGCGGGGCCGACGCCGTACGCGTCCCAATGCGCCCCGAACACGACCGTCTCGCGGGCGCGCGTCGTCCCGTCCAGCCGTGCGAGCACGTTGCGCGTCGTCACCGGCGCGGCGAACGTCTCCGCGCTGGCGGTCAACGCCGCGCCCGGCACGGGCACCGGGCGGAAGCCGGGCCGCTGCGCCTGACGGATCAGCGCCTCCAGATCGAGGCCCGCGCGCGACATCATCGCCGCCGCTAGGTCGCCGGTGATCCAGCCCGTCAGTCCGGCGGGGCCGGTCGGCGTCGGCGCGGAGGCGAGGCGGAAGGCGGCGTTCGGGTCCGAGTTCCAGATCTGCTGCCACGGCCAGCTGGTGAGCGCCTCGCGGTGGACGGTGAGCACCGCCGCGGCGCCGCGCGCGAACGCGGCCGCCGCCTTGCCGCCGGCGTAGCGGCTGCGCTGGCGTCCGCCGAAGGGGCCGGTCGCCTGGTCGAAATCGGGGTCGTTGGGCAGGATCAGCACGACCTTGCCGCGCACGTCCGCGCCCGCGTAATCGTCCCAACCGAGCTCCGGCGCGTGGATGCCGAAGCCGGCGAAGACGATCGGCGCGCCTGCGACGGCGGCGCGTCCTTCGTGCGACGTCGCCAGGCTCCAGTCGCGCGCCCGCGCCGTCGACACCCGCTCGCCGTTCAGCGCGAGTTCGAAGGCTTGCGCCCCCTTGTCGAGCCGGATGAGCGGAACGTCCTGGAACCACGACCCGTTCGGCCCGCCGGGCTGGAGGCCGGCCGCCTCGAACTGCTGCTTCAGATAGGCGAGCGTCACCGTCTCGCCGCGCTCGCCGGGGCCGCGGCCCTGGAAGGCGTCGGACGAGAGGATGCGGACGTCCTCCTTGATCGCCTCGGGCTGGACGGGGGAGGGAAGCTGCGCGGCCGCGGGCGCGGCGACGGCGGCGAGCAGGAGCGCCAGCCTGCGCATCAACGCCGTCCCGCCAATGTGACGGCCGGGGCGGGGGCGAAGGGCTTGATGCCGAACTCCGGATAGATCTCGGCGGGGTAGTAGAAGGTCCCGTCCTTCGCGACCATCGAGATGCGCTTGATCGCCTCGAAGTCGCGGGTGGGATCGCCCGGCACCAGGAAGAAGTCGGCGAGCTTGCCCGGCTCGATCGAGCCCAGCTTCGCCTCCTGGCCGACATAGCGCGCCATGTCGTGGGTAGCGCGGCGCAGGATGCGCGCCGGCGTCATGCCGACGTCCTGGTACAGCTCCAGCTCGCGGTGGAAGGTGAAGGACCCGCCGGTGTCGGTTCCCGGCACGATCAGGACGCCGCGGTCGTTCAGCATGCGGATCGTCTGGACGACCTTGTCGTACGCGCCGCGATAGGCGGCGTCGTCGCCGGGCGCGGAGGTGTCGATCCAGGCCTGCTTCAGCCCGCGCTGCGTCCCGATCGGCAGGTGGTCGATATAGTCGACCGCGCCGCGCGGGACCCGGCCGTCGCGGTTGAGCAGCAGGTTCTCGTGGATGCCCAGCGTCACGTCGATCGGCACCTTGCGGTCGACCATCAGCCCCATGGTCCGCTGCACCTTGGGGCTGTTCAGGTCGAGCCCGGGCAGGCGCTTCAGCGCCGTCAGCCGGAACAGCGTGCGCGTGTCCTCCGTCGGCTGGATCACCCAGCCCAGCATGAACTGGTTGATGTGGATGATCTCGTCGAACCCCGCCTCGATCATCTGGTCGGCGGTGGCGAAGGCGGGGATGTGGCCCACGACCTTCAGCCCGCGGGCGTGCGCCTCCTTGACCATGGCCGGGATCCAGGCCGGGTTCATGCTGTTGTACGACTTCACGCCCCAATAGCCGCGATCGGCGTACCAGCGCGCGGCCGCCACGGCCTCCGCCTCGCTGTCCACCAGGATGCCGTTGTTGGCGCTGAACGGGCTCTTGCCCTCGATGAAGCCCGCCCGGACGATGCGCGGGCCGGCGATCACGCCGGCGTCGATGCGCTCGATCAGCTTGTCGAGCACGGCGTTGTCGTTGCCCATGTCGCGCATGGTGGTGACGCCCGCCGCCAGGTTGAGGAGCGCGCCCTCCTGGCTGGTGTGCGCGTGCATCTCGAACAGGCCGGGGATCAGCGTGCCGCCCGCGCCGTCGATCGCGACCTCGCCCGCCTTTCTCTCGCCGGCGGCCCCGATCGACGCGATGCGGTTCTCGGTCACCAGCACGGAGACGGGGCCGGACAGCGTCTCGGTCTTGGGGTCGAACACCCGGACGTTCCCGATCCGCACGGGCGCGCCGTAGCGGTGCGCGACCTTCTTCCCGATCGCGACGAAGCGGTCGGTCGACCATTGCGCCGCCAGCGTCTTCAGCCGCTCGGCCTCGCCCTCGTAGCCCGCGCGCACGATCACCTGGCGCGGCGAGACATAGGCGAACAGGTCGCCATCGGCCTCGAGCAGGATCGTCTCCGGCGCGGTCTCGATCCCGCCCAGCTCGTAACGCGTGACCTGGAGCGGCCCGCCCTGGCCCTGCATCGCCAGCGTCTCGCCGCGCGTCAGCTTCAAGGTGCCGCCCGGCATGGCCGCAATCGACTCGCCGCCCGCCTTCATGATCGCGCGGGCGTAGAGCCCCGCCGACCAGGGGCTTCCGCTCTGCGCCACGTAGAGCGCGCGCCCCGCTTGCGCCGCCGTGCCGGGACCGGTCGCGTCGGTCCAGGTCGCGCCCGCGCCGTTTCGGGCGAACCGCTCCTCGACCTTGGAGCCGAAGGTGGTCGTGCCGCTGATGTCCCAAGCGACGGGCAGCCCTTGCGCGTCGAGGCGCACCCGCTCCTTCATCGTCGGCCCGCGGCCGTTGTTCTTGTAGTCGAAGTCGATGCTGGCCTGCTCGCCCTCCACCTCGGCGTTCAGATGCCCGACGTTATTGCCGCCGAAGATGACGCTGTAGCGCTGCGTCTCGGCGGAGGCGGGGGTCGCGAGGACGGCGGCGAGCGCGGCGATCGCCGCGGAGGTCAGGAGCTTCATGGCCGTACGCTAGGTCGCCCGCCGGCGGCTGGCAATCGATGCGACGCCGTCCGGTCGGTGGCGGTTCACGTGGAGGCGCCTATGTGACGCGCATGTCCTTTCGCTTCACCGTCCTCGCCGCCATGCTCTCCCTGCCCATGACCCCCGCTACCGGCCAGTGGCGGCGGAGCTGGGACGACCGGCCGATCGAGCCCGTCGCCATCCCGCCCAGCGTCCAGCAGGGCGTCGGCATGATCTACATCGATCCGGAGCTCGCCCCCGCGCTGCGGAAGCGCGAAGGGCCGCTCCAGGAGCTGGGGATCGCCGACGAGCCGGGGGCGCCCGTCGACCTGTTCCAGCCGGTCAGCCCTTTCTACACGGGGCTGCGCCGCGCGCTCGCGCGCTACCGCGCCGATTGGGGGGCGCTGCCGGAGGTCGAGGTGCCGTCCGGCGCGCCGCTGAAGCCGGGCGCCGGCGGCGAGCGAGTGGTGGCGCTGCGCGATCGCTTGGGCCTCGAGCCGGGCGATCGGTACGACGCGGCCGTCGCCGCGGCGGTCAAGCGCTACCAGGCGGTGCACGGCATGAAGCCGGACGGCGTGGCCGGCGCGGCCACGATCGACTCGCTTAACCGCGGCTTCGCGCACTACGAGCGCGTGCTGCTGCTCAACCTCGACCGCGCCAAGGCGCTGCCGCCGTCCGACGATCCGGGCCGCTACGTCGTCGTCGACGCGGGCGCCGCGCGGCTGCACATGGTCGAGGGCGGCGTGGTGCGCGACTCGATGAAGGCGATCGTGGGCAAGGCGGCGTCCGCCACGCCGATGATGGCCGCCGTGATACGCTACGCCAGCGTGAACCCGTACTGGAACGTGCCGGTCGACCTCGCGCAGACGCTGGTCGCGCCGCGCGTGCTGGCCGAGGGGCTGGGGCACATCGAGGCGGAGCGGTACCAGCTGCTGTCCGGCTGGACGGAGGACGCCGAGGAGCTCGATCCGGCGGCGGTCGACTGGCGGGCCGTCGCCGACGGCGCGCAGGAGCTCCGCGTCCGTCAGCGCCCCGGGCGGGGCAATTCGATGGGCGCGATCAAGTTCATGATGCCCAACGACTACGGCATCTACCTGCACGACACGAACGACAAGGCGCTGTTCGGGCGCGAGGACCGCTGGCTCAGCAACGGCTGCGTCCGCGTCGAGGACGCGCGGCGGCTCGCGACCTGGCTGTTCGGCGACATGCCGACAGGCAAGGATCCGGGCGTAGAGGAGGACGTGCCGCTCGACCGGCCGACGCCCGTCTACATCACCTACTTCACGGCCGAGGGCACGGCCGACGGCGTCCGCTTCCGCCCGGACCCCTATGGTCGGGACGCGGCGGTGCTCGACCGGTACGCGGCCGACCCCGCTCCGCCGGAGGACGGCCGATCACTCGATCGCGTGGGGGACGTAACGGGCTAGATCGCGGGTGATGGCGGCGTCGTCCTCGCGGATCGACATGGCGACGGGCTCGTCGCCGACGATCCACGACCCGACCACCGCATGCGCGCCGTCGAACCGGGGGAGCGGCGCCAGCGCCTGGACGATCCAGCCTTCCTCGCCATAGCCGCCCGGCGGCCCCGCTTCGCGCCGCGTCCCGTCGACCAGCTCGATATCGGCCCCTTCGCGGGAGAAGAGCGGCTTCCGCACATAGCGGCCGCCTAGCGCGGCGAGCCCCTCCAGGGCGTCGGCGAAGGCGGCGGGAAGCAGGTTGGGGTGGTCCCGGTGACGCTCCCACAGGAGCGGCAGGACGCCCTTGTTCGACAGCACGGCCTTCCACGCGGGTTCCAGGAACATGGTGGCAGCGCCCGCCAGCCGGTCGGCATAGGGCTCGCGGAACATGTCCTCCCACGGGTAGAGCTTGAACAGCGCGGCGATGATGACCCCGGTCTCGTCGACGAAGCGCCCGTCGGCGTCGACGCCGATCCGGTCGACGGCGACGAACTCCGGGTCGAGCCCCGCCTGCCGCGCCGCGTCCTCCAGGTAACGGACGGTCTGCCGGTCCTCGACGTGATCGGCGTCGCTCGCGAAGTGGAGCACGCTCCCCTTGGTCAGCAGCGCGCCGAACCGCTCGACCAGCGCTTCGTGGAGGCGGTTGTACTGGTCGGCTTCGGCCGGGAGCCGGCCGGCCGCGACCATGTCCTCCAGCCAGCGCCATTGGAACAGCGCGGTCTCGTAGATGCTGGTGGGCGTGTCGGCGTTGTATTCCAGCAGCTTGGCGGGACCCGTTCCGTCGCCGCCATAGCTGAAGTCGAACCGGCCGTAGAGGCTGGGCGCGCCCGACCGCCAGGACGTCGCCACCACGTCGCGCATGGGCGCGGGGATGGCGAGCCGGTCCATCAGCCGCTCGCTGCCGACCACCTCGTCCACCAGCGCCAGGCACATGGCGTGGAGCTCGGCGCTCGGCGCCTCGACGTCGCGCTCCACCTCCTCGAGCGTGAAGCGGTAATAGGCGCGCTCGTCCCAGTAGCGCTGGCCGTCCATGTGGTGGAAGGTGAAGCCCATCTCGCGGGCCGTGTCCTCCCAGCCGGGCCGCTCGGCGACGGCGACCCGCTCCATCAGTCTTTGGGCAGCTGAAGGGGATCGCGCGACCCGTCGGACAGCCGCAGCGGCTCGCCCGACGCCGGTCCGGACAGCCGGGCCAGGATGTCGTCGGCGTTGCTCGCGCCCGGCAGCAGCCCGGCGTTCCGGAGCTTGGCGTCGAGGTCCGCGCCCGTCCGCATGTCCTCCAACTCCTGGTTGGCGCGGAAGCGCTCCTCGCGGACCATCTGCTGCTCCTTGATCCGCTTCAGGCTGTCGGCGGCGGAGCCGAGCGACGAGCCGGCGGAGGAGTGGCTGGCGGCGACGGCGGCCTGGGCGCGTTGGACGCTCTCGTTGGCGCGAACCACCTCGACCTCGCGGCGCAGCGCCTCGATCCGGCCGTCGCCCTGGTGGATGATGCCGCGGATCCGGTCCTCGGCGGCGCGCATCTCGGCGATCTGCGGCTCCTTGGTCGACAGCTCGGCCTCGATCGTCGCCAGCCGCTCGGCCACCTCGCGGGCGAGGCCCATGTCGCCGCGGCCGATCGCCGCGCGCGCCGACGCCTCGTACTTGGCGCGCTGGGCGCCCAGCGCCTCCATGTCCTTCTCCATGATGCGCCGCTTGGCCGTCAGCCCGGCCAGGTCGTCGCGCGCCTTAGACTGGGCGGACCCCGCGTCGCGGATCTGCTGGTCGAGGATGGTGAGCGCGCGGGCGTCGGTCACCGACTGGCCCGCTTCGTAGGCGGACCCGCGGACCAGGGTGACGAGCTGCTTCCACATGGACATCGGGAGTCGATCCTTCAGGCGGAGAACGAGGAGCGGAGGTCGTCGGCGGCGTCGATCGCGTTCTCCGCGAGGACGCGCAGCTCGAGCGCGATCATGCGGAGCGAGGACTCGACGGACAGTTCGCCGATCAGCTCGTAATATTCGCGCCCGTCGAGCTCGGTGATCGCGAAGTTGGACAGCGGCACCAGCTTCTGCGCCTTGAGGATGAAGCGGTTGAACGCGTCGGCGTCCGGCTGCTCGTCGACCGGCCAGAGCAGGGTCGACACCACGATCTGCTCGCCCGCGACCGACAGGAAGATGGCGAGGTCGCCGTGGCGGCGCATGGTGACGCGCAGCACGGGCTCCACGCCCTCCAGCCGGTCTACCGAGAACTCGTCCGCCCGGTCCGGCGCGGACAGCGCCTCCGCCAGGCTCGCGACCGTCCAGGCCCTTGGCGCCACATCCGACATCTCGATCTCCCCCGCGCTTGACACCCCCGACATAACGACGCAGCAAACCGGGCGGAAGGGGGCCTTGTGGAGGATGCGGCCATTCGGTTTCAGCGCGTTCGTCCGCCGGCTCTACCTGGCGGCGAGCGAACTCCACCCCGCGGTCATGCTGGCGCTCTTGGCGGCCCATATGTCGGCGGGCTGGGCGCTGCTGCGATGGGCGGGCGAGGCGGACCTGAGGCCGCCGGTCGACTACGCCTATTGGTACCTCACCACCGCGACCACCATCGGCTATGGCGACCTGAGCCCCAAGAGCGACGCGGGGCGGATGATCGCCGCGTTGCTGGTGATGCCGGGCGCGGTGGCGCTGTTCACCGCCGCGCTCGCCCGCGCCTTCGCCGGGTTGTCGGGGCGGTGGCGCGGCCGCCGCGTCGGCAAGGGGCGGTATAGCGGGATGGAGGGCCATGTCGTCCTGGTCGGCTACCATCCCGAGCGCACGCCCCGCATGATCGCGGAGATCCTGGCCGACGGCCGCGCGCGCGAGATCGTGCTGGTCGCGACCGAGGACATGGAGGTGGACGACCCCTCGTACCGCTTCGTCCGCGCCGCGTCGCTGACGGCGCCCGCCGACCTGCGCCGCGCCGGCGTGGAGGGCGCGGCCAAGGCGGTCGTCTACGCCGCGTCGGACGCCGAAACGCTGGCCGCGACGCTGGCGGTCACCGCGCTCAACCGCGGCGGGCACGTCGTCTGCTTCCTCCGCGACGTCGACACCGCGCGGCTCCTGAACGCGCACTGCCCGTCGGTCGAGGTGGTGCTCACCCCCACCGTCGAGCTGGTGGTGAAGGCGTTGAACGATCCGGGCTCCAGCCGCCTGATCGCGCAGCTCGCCAGCCACACCGACGAGGGCGCCACGCTCTACGCCACCGAAGCGCCGGCCGCCGGCGGGTTCGACGAGCACGCCGATCGTCTGCGCCGGCTCGGCGCGGTGCTGATCGCGACCGCCGGACCCGGCGAGGCCCAGCCGCGTTTCGACCTGGAGGCGCCGGTGCGCGCGGGCGACCGCCTGTTCTACGTGGCGAAGCGGAGGGTGGCGGCGTGATCTGGGGCAAGCTGTTCGGCGGCGACGGGGGCGCGCGCGGCGCGCGGGTCGCTGAGGTCCGCAACGTCACCATCGGCCGCCAGGTCCGCCTCGACCCGCTCGCCTGGCGGACGCTGGACGGCGCTGCCTTCACCCTGGACCGCGACACGCTCGAGATCACCGCGCAGGGACTGATCAAGCTCGACGAGGGCGGCTACGTCCATCGTTTCTACACCGACGACGAGCTGATGCTCCAGGCGGTGAGCCAGGCCCCGGACGGCTCGGACGCGGACGACTTCACCCTTTTCCGGCCCTGGCGCAGCGAGTACCCGGCCGGGCGCGGCGACCGCGAGACGTTCCTCCACGCCCTCGCCCAGCCCGGCTGGACGGAGCCGGGCCTGCCGCCCTTCCGCCGCTACTGGTACGAAGGCGACGACCGGCCCCAGCCGCCCGTGCAGCTATGGGAGAGCGTCTACCACGACCGCGACGGCGAGCCGGTGCGCCGCATCCGCCAGAGCTGCATGCTCTACGCGCGCGACGTGCCCCCCGCCGGCGAGGAGCTGCTCTTGGCGCTGGCGATGGAGCCGGAAGGCGGCGACTACACGCACGAGGTCATGGTCGGGCTGGCGGTGTCGCCGGGCGAGTTCGCGGCCTGAACGATCAAGGGGAGAGCGATGAACCTGGACTTTCAAGCGTTTCTGAACGGGGCGGGGCATTTCGTCCTGGCGTTTGGCCTGTCCGCCCTGCTCCTGGCGGTGTTCAAGCGGCTGTACCAGATGTCGACGCCCTACGACGAGGCCCGGCTGATCCGCGAAGGCAACAACGCCGCCGCCATCGCGCTGGGCGGTGCCATCATCGGCTTCGCGCTCCCGCTCGCCTCCGCGCTGACGCAGACCGCCGATCCGATCGAGTTCGTCGCCTGGGGCGTGCTGGCGGGCGTGATCCAGATCGTCGCGTCGCTCGTCGTGCGCCGCTTGATCGTCCGCGACATGGTGGAGCGGATCGAGGCGGGCAACGTCGCCAGCGCCCTCTACCTCGCGGCGACGGCGGTGGGCGTGGGCCTGCTCAACGCCGCCAGCATGACCTATTGAGGCCGGTCATGGACGATCAGACGCCCATCCGCCGCCGCAAACGCTCCGCCAGCGCCGGCCTGTCCGCCGCCGGCGCGCTCGCCATGCTGGGCGGCTGCGACGCCGGCCCCAGCGACGCCGAGCTGTCGCGCCGCCAGTTCGGCGAGCCGACCGAGGTCTCCGCGTTCAGCTCCGTGCCCGAATGCGTCGCGTCCGGCGCGTTCAGCCAGGTGCAGTGCGTCGAAGCCCAGCAGACGGCGCAAACGCAGGACACGCAAGCCGCACCCCGCTTCGCCGATCAGGACGTGTGCGAGGACCAGTTCGGCGAAGGCCAGTGCGCGGCGCGCTACAGCGGCGGCCAGAGCTTCTTCGTGCCGCTGCTGACCGGGTTCATGATCGGCCGCTTGTTGGACGGCGGCCGGGGGTACCGGTATCAGCCGCTCTACCGCAGCCGTCGCGACGACCGCTACTACACCGGCGGCGGCGCGTGGCTGTACAGCGGCGGCTATGGCGGTCGGCCCTATGGCT
>DASVSW010000153.1:0-2535 GCA_036387895.1 Sphingomonas sp. | reverse complement strand
GGTGGAGGGGCCGCTGCGAAGGGCGGCTCCCGTCGAGAGGCCCCTCCACCATGCTTCGCATGGTCCCCCTCCCCGTTCCGGGGAGGAACAAGAAGGCGGTCCATCACACCAGCGCCTGCGCTTCGTCGGTCATCTCGCCGGAGACCTCCTCCGCCCAGAGGATCATCTCGTCGTGCGCCGCGCCCGACGGGATCATGGGGAAGCAGTTCGCCAGCTTCGACACGCGGCAGTCGACCATGACGGGGCCGGGGTGGGCGAGCATCGCGGCGATGCCGTCGTCCAGCTCGTCGCGCGTCTCGATCCGGAGGCCTAGCCACCCATAGGCCTCGGCGAGCTTCACGAAGTCGGGGAGGCTGTCCGAATAGCTCTCCGCGTGACGGCCGCCATAGGTCAGGTCCTGCCACTGGCGGACCATGCCCATATACTCGTTGTTGAGGATGAAGATCTTGACGGGCAGCCGGTACTGGGTCGCGGTCGCCAGCTCCTGGATGTTCATCTGGATCGACGCCTCGCCCGCGATGTCGATGACGAGCGCGTCCGGGTTCCCGAGCTGCGCCCCGATCGCGGCGGGCAGACCGTAGCCCATGGTGCCGAGCCCGCCCGAGGTCAGCCACTTGTTCGGGTCTTCGAAGCCGAAATGCTGCGCCGCCCACATCTGGTGCTGGCCGACCTCGGTGGTGATGATCGGGCGGCGATGGGCGCAGGCGTCGTGGAGCGCCCGGACGGCGCGCTGGGGCATGATCGCCTGATCCGTCTCGTCGAAGTCGAGGCAGCGCGCCGCGCGCCAGCCGGCGATGCGGCGGTTCCATTCGGACAGGTCGGCTCGGCTGTGGCCGCGCGCGCGCCACAGATGGACCATGTCCTCCAGCACATGGCCGGCATCGCCGATCAGCGACAGGTCGACGCGGACGTTCTTGTTCACCGACGACCGGTCGATGTCGATGTGGATTTTTCGGCTGTTCGGGCTGAAGGCGTCGAGCCGCCCCGTGACGCGGTCGTCGAAGCGGCTGCCGACCGCCACCAGAAGGTCGGCCTTGTTCATGGCCATGTTGGCTTCGACGGTGCCGTGCATGCCGAGCATGCCGAGCCATGCGTCGTGGGATGCGGGAAAGGCGCCCAGGCCCATCAACGTCGAGGTGACGGGCGCGCCGCACAGCCGCTGCAGCTCGCGGAGCATCGCGCTGGCGCCCGGACCGGCGTTGATCACGCCGCCGCCGGTGTAAAGGACGGGGCGCTCGGCGGCGGCGAGCATGTCGACGGCGGCCTCGACCTCGGCGCGCGGGGCTTTCAGCTGCGGGCGGTAGGTCTTGTGGCGGATGGGGCCGGGCTTCGCGTAGCGCGCCGTCGCGACCTGGACGTCCTTCGGGATGTCCACGACGACGGGGCCGGGGCGGCCGGAGGTGGCGATGTGGAACGCCTCGTGGACGATGTCGCCGAGCCGCGCGGGGTCCTTCACCAGGTAGTTGTGCTTGGAGCAGTGGCGGGTGATGCCGACCGTGTCGGCTTCCTGGAAGGCGTCGGTGCCGATCAGCGCGGTCGGCACCTGGCCGGTGATCACCACCATGGGGATCGAGTCCATCAGCGCGTCGGTGATGCCGGTGACGGCGTTGGTGGCGCCGGGGCCGGAGGTCACGAGCACGACGCCGGGCTTCCCCGTCGAGCGGGCGTATCCTTCCGCGGAGTGGGTCGCGGCCTGTTCGTGGCGGACCAGGATGTGGCGCGGCCGTCCCCGCCGATGCAGCGCGTCGTAGATCGGGAGTACCGCGCCACCCGGATAGCCGAAGATCACCTCGACGCCGAGGTCGAGCAGCGCGTCGACGAGGATCTCGGCTCCGCTTCTCTCGGTCATGGTGATCGCCCCCTTCGCCGGTGTGAGACGCTGGGCTATGTGTTAGAACCGTGCGCGTCAACCCGCCTTAGCGCAACTTTGTTATAATCTGTTGCAGCGCGGCATCGCTGGACGGCGCACGCACCCAGTTTTCGGGGGGCTGGTTGCGGAACCAGGTGTACTGCCGCTTGGCGTATCGGCGGGTGTCGAGGCGGGCGCGGGCGAGGGCTTCGTCGCGCGTGATCGCGCCCGACAGATGGGCGGCGACGGGCGGCACCCCGATGGCGCGCATGACGGGGAGGTCGGGGGGCAGGCTGCGGGCGAGGAGCGCTTCCACCTCCTCGATCGCGCCCTCGTCGAACATGGCCGCGAGGCGGCGGTCGATGCTCGCGACCAGCGCCGCGCGGTCGGGAAGGAGGACGGCGGCGGCGAGATCGTAGGCGTGGCCGATCCCGCCGCCGGTGGCGCGCTGCCACTCGCTCAAGGGACGGCCGGTCGAGCGCACCACCTCCAGCGCGCGGGCGACGCGGGTCGTGTCGGTGGGGCGGAGTCGGGCGGCGGCTTCCGGGTCCTCGACGGCGAGGAGCGCATGGGCTTGCGCCACGGGCAGCGTGCGGACGGCGGCGCGGACGCCCTCGTCGATCTCGGGCACGGGGGCGAGGCCGTCGATCAGCGTGCGGAGGTACAGGCCGGTGCCGCCGACGAGG
>DASVSW010000152.1:0-7876 GCA_036387895.1 Sphingomonas sp. | reverse complement strand
GCGGGAAGCGGGAGGCGGCGAGGATTGCGCCGTTACGGGATAGCGGGACTGAATTCGCGAGGACCCGATCGGCCCCTTGGGTGGTCAAACCAAAGGCGGATCCGCCGTACGACGTCTCGCATCTCCCCTTCAGGCGTCGCTTCTGGCCCCGGGGAGCTTAGAGGTTCACGCGACCGCCACTGCGCAACGGCGGCATCCGCTCGTCACCTTGATCGCGTTTGCCATTGAGATCGACCTGCGAACGATAGGATATGACCGTATATCCGGTTCCTAGGAGCCACCGGGACGTCGTCGACGTTCGCAACCGGGTCCGCTCAGACCGCGGTGCGCTCCGCAAGCTCCAGAGCGTTCTCCACGTCCACGCCACGAGCCATGCCCGGATCGTCTTCCGAGCCGTGTCCATCAGCTCGAACCGCACCGGCCGCTTGGCCTTCTGCTGTACGATAGTGGCGCGATCCCGCACGCGCCCATCCGACAGGACATCGCCGATCCGCACCCTGACGACATCGCAGCCGCGCGGCTTGCTGTCGATCGCGAGATCGAACTGCGGAGGATGCGTTAGCCGGCATGCCGGACGCAGCGCCAGGCTGAGCCAGGTTCTATCGTCAGGATTCGGCACTAAGCACCGAATTGGACCATGATATGCTGCTCGAGATCGATCCTCGCGGCGAGCGTTTCGCGGCTTGGGTCCGCTGATCATCGGATCGCCTCGGTAATCGCTTCCTCGTCGCGCTCGGAACTGGTCGTGACCGCTGAAGCCAGCTGGCCCATCGTCACATAGTCGAGCTTGCCCGTGCCGAGCACCGGCAAAGCGTCGACCGGCCGTATGTCGCGGGGCAGCATGAGCTCGGTGACGCCGTTGGCGCGGCCCCAAGCCTGCAACTCCCGCGCGGTCGCGTCGCTTTTGGTGGTGAACAGCACGAGCTGCTCGCCCTTGCGCGGATCGGGCCGGGTGACCACGGCATGCTCATGGCCCGGCCAGGCGCGCGCGGCGTAGCCCTCGACGGCGGGAAGCGAAACCATCTCGCCGCCGATCTTCGCGAAGCGCTTGGCGCGGCCGCGGATGGTGACGAAGCCGGCGGTGTCGATCGTGACGATGTCGCCCGTGTCGTGCCAGCCGTCTTGCGGCGGCTGGAGCACGCCGGGCGCGTCGCTCTTGAGATAGCCGGCCATGATGTTGGGGCCGCGGATCGACAGGCGGCCGCCTTCGTCGATGCCGGGCACCTCCTCCAGCCGCGCCTCGACGCCGGGCATGAGGCGGCCGACGCTGCCCGCCTGGAAGTGCATGGGCGTGTTGACCGCGACGACGGGCGCGGCCTCGGTCGCGCCGTAACCCTCCAGGATGCGCAAGCCGAACTTCTGGGCGTAGGTGGCGCGTGTCTCGTCGCGCACCCGCTCGGCGCCGGCGAAGATGTAGCGGAGCGAGTAGAAGTCGTACGGGTGCGCCACGCGGGCGTAGCCGGACAGGAAGGTGTCGGTCCCGAACAGGATCGTCGCGTTCGCGTCGTAGGCCAGCGCGGGAACGATGCGGTAGTGGAGCGGGCTGGGGTAGAGCAACGTCCGCACGCCGTTCAGGATCGGCAGCAGGGTGCCGCCCGTCAGGCCGAAGCTGTGGAAGACGGGCAGCGCGTTCAGCACCAGGTCCTGCTCGTTGAAGTCGATGTGCGCGGAGAGCTGGGCGCAATTCGAGAGCAGGTTGCGGTGGGTAAGGACGACGCCCTTGGGCAGCCCTTCCGAGCCGCTGGTGAACAGGATCACCGCGGGCGCGTCGGGCGACAGGCCGAGACGGCGGTGGAGGCGGCCCGCCCAGCGCGCGGCGACGACCGCCCAGAGCTTGGTCCCCCACCCGATCGCGGCCGCGATGTCCTCGAGGTAGCGCAGCCGGAGGCCCGACGCCGCCAGTCGCGCGACGACCTCGCCGAGCTTGGCCTGGTCGACGAAGGCGCGGGCGGTGACGATCGTGCGGACTCGCGCCGCGGTGCAGGCGGCCTGGAGGTTGGCGAGGCCGGCGGTGTAGTTGAGCATGGCGGGCACGCGGCCGGTCGCCTGTAGCGCGAAGAAGGTCGCGACCACGCCCGACACGTTGGGGAGCAGGACGCCGACGGCCTCGCCGCGCGCGGTGCCCTGCGCCAGCGGTCGGGCGAGCGCGGTCGCACCGACGACAAGACGCTGGTAGCTGAGCGGCTCGCGCTTGACGTCCTCGACGATGGGCGACTTGCCGCCGTGCACGTCCTTGGCGTCGAGCAGCGCCTCGAACAGCGTGCGGCCGGTGTCGCTGGTCTCGAAGATCATGTGCGACATGACGTCGTAGAGCTCGCGGCCGGCGGCGGCGCGGCGCTCGCGGGCGGTGGCGCCCTCGACGGCGAAGCGGCGAGGCGGGAGCAGGGTCAGGATGACCTTGGGAAAGGAGCGCAGGCGCACCTTGCCTCGCAGACGGCTGAACGGCGTGAACTGCGCGCCGTCGATGCGCACGGGGACGATGGGCGCGTCCGCCTTGTCGGCGACCATGCCGGGGCCGTGGAACACCTTAATCAGCGCGCCCGTGACCGTGATGCGGCCCTCGGGGAAGATGACCAGCGTACGGCCCTCGCGCACGGCCTTGACCATCGCCTTGGCGGCCATGGGGTTGGTGGGGTCGACGGGAAACGCGTCGAACATGCCCAGGAACGGCTTGACCCACCAAGCGCGCGCGATGCGGCTATGGATCGCGAAGGTCGGCTTGCCGGGCAGGAAGGCGGCGAGGAGCAGGCCGTCGAGGAAGGAGACGTGGTTGACGACCACGACGGCGCGCTCGCCGGGGCGCGGCATGTTCTCACGGCCGCGCACGTCGACGCGGTAGAGCGCGCGCAGGATCCCGCGGATCAGCGCCTTGAACACGGTCTCCGGCAGCAGCCAGCACGAGATGAGCGCGACCGACAGCGTCGCGAAGCCCAGCGCGCCGATCAGGCCGGGCACGCTGACGCCCGCCGCAAGCATTGCCGTGACGACGGCGACCATGAGCACCGTCACGACGGCGTTGACGATGTTGTTGGCGGCGATCACCTGGCTGCGCTTGGCCGGATCGCTCCAGGTCTGAAGGATTGCGTAGAGCGGAACGATGAACACGCCGCCCGCGAACGAGACGCCGGCGAGCGCGATCACCACGTGCCACGCGCCCGGCGTCGCCATGAAGGCGCGCCAGCCCGCGTCCGCCACCTGCGGCTGGAAGCCGCGCGTCGAGATCCACAGGTCGATCAGGAACGCCGCCATCGCGAGCGCGGACACGGGCACGTAGCGCGCCGACACCTCGCCGCGGAGCAGCCGGTTGACGACGAGCGAGCCCGACGCGACCGCGACCGGGAAGACGAGGAGGAACGACGTGACCACCTCGGGGCCTGCGCGGAGCGTGCCGCTGACCAGCGGGCCGAACTCGGACAGGAGCACGGCGCCCACCGAGAAGAACCAGGAGACGCCTAAGATCGCGAGCCATACGCCCCTACCGCCTTCGGGGCCGCCATGCGCGGCCTTGAGGATGCTCCAGGTGCCCCGCACGATGTTCCAGTCGACGCGTCCACCGGGCGCGGTCGCCGGAGCGGAGGGGACGGCCAAGCTCGCGACCAGGCCCACGACCGATGCGGCCAGCGCGGCGAGCGCCCCGTTCCAAGGCGTGAGCAGGCCGGCCAACAGCTGGCCCGACAGGATGGCGAGGAAGGTGCCCGCCTCGATCAGGCCGGTGCCGCCCATCACCTCGTGCGGGCGCAGCGCCTGGGGATGATCGAGTATTTGACGGGTCCGAACAGCGTCGAATGGACGCCCATCGCGAACAAGCAGCCCAGCAGCAGCGCGACCGATTGCGTCCAGACGCCGGCGAGCGCGGCGGCCATGATGCCGACCTCCGCCAGCTTCACCCAGCGGACGAGCAGCGCCTTGTCCGTGCGGTCGGCCAGTTGGCCGGCGATGGAGGAGAAGAGGAAATAGGGAAGGATGAACAGGCCCGTGGCGACCGTCGCCAACATCTCCGCGCGCTCGGGCTCGCCGCGATAAACGCCGTAGGTGGCGAGGAACAACAGCGCGAACTTGAGCAGGTTGTCGTTGAACGCGCCCAGGAACTGGACCGCGAAGAGCGGGCCGAAGCGGCGCTTGGCCAAGAGCGACAGGTCAGGCGCGGACATATGTTCTTCCCGGAAGGAGTGGTTGGGCCGGATCGGACAACGGGGACGTTAACGGGCGGGCTCGGGCAGGAAGCGGCTGTAGAGCCAGCCGAGGCCGAGCAGGCTGAAGCCGAGCGCGGCGAAGGAGGCGATGCGCGCGAGTCCGTCCAGGCCGGCGGCGTCGTGCCCGAACACCTTGGCGACCGCGGCGAGCATGAGCAGGAGCGACGCCACGCGCCAGTCGCGTGAGGGCTTCGCGATGCCGTAGCGGAGATAGCCGATCGCCAACGCCACGGCGGCGAGCGAATAAGCGATGTTCTCCGCGTCGCCGACGCCGCCTCGCGTCAGCAGCGAGCCCGCCGCGACTTGGCGCACCATGGAGATCGCGAACAGCGGAACGACGGCCATGATCGCCCAATGACGCGCGCGGTCGAGTTCGGGCCCGACCGCCTCGCGGCCGGCGGCGACGAGCAGCAGGAGCGCGACGCCGTAAGCGGAAAGCAGCAGGTTCAGGACCGGCCACGCGCCCACCGCCTGATCGGCCCATAGCGGGTTGTGCAGAACGACCGTGAACCAGCCGAAATGCGCCAGGCCCGCTGCGCCGACCGCCAGCGCGGCGGTGCGGGCATGGCGGCGCATCGCCAGCGCCAGGAGCGCGAGCGTCGTTTGCCAGACGGTCCGCTCCGCTAGGCCGAACGCGACGAAGTCGGCGGGCGAGGCCAGCGCGAAGAGCTGCTTATAGGCGAGGTGCGCGGCGACCGCCGCGAGCGCGCCGGCCGCGACGAGGGCGGGACGGCGGAGGTCGCCGGGACCGCGGGCCGCGACGAGCAGGGCCAGCCCGGCGGTCGCGATCCGGGGCAGCGCGTCTGCGGGCGCGGGGAGCGCGGTCACGAGGAGCGGCTCGCCGAACGGCGCGCCGACGGCGCCCGCCGTCCAGGTGACGAGCGGCTCGGCCAGAAGCCAGGTCAGCGCGGCCGCGACAAAGGCCGAGGCCGTGCGTCCGGCGTGCCCGTCCTGCGCCGCCCGGCCCACGAAGAGAAGCCCGACCGAGACCAGCGCGGCCCAGTGCGGATCGAGCCGCTCGGGCGCGATCGCGACGCCCGCCGCGACCAGCAGCGCCGCCGCCGCGCCGCTCAACACGGCGAAGCGGGCGTCGTCGTTCCGCCGCCGGCCCAGAGCCGCGAGCGCCGCCGCCGGCGCCGCACCGAGCAGGGCGAGCAGCGCGAGCGCGCCGGGGGCGGGCTGGAGGTGGAGGAGCGGCAGCGCGGGAACGGCGAGCGCCACGGCGGCGACGCGTACGGCGTCCACCACCCTGCCGCGCGCGCGCCACAGGTCGAAGGCGGCCGACCCGGCGTGGATGACGGCCGCGACGGCGATAACCAGCGCGAGCGCGAGCGGCGCCGGCGCGGGCCAGGCGGCGATCAGGAGCAGGTTCACGGCGAGCGCGGCCGGGGCGAGCGGCCGCAGCGGCTCCTCGCGCCGGGACAGCCACACGAGCGCGGCGGAGAGCAGGCCGAAGAGCGACCAGTCGAGCGCGGTGAAGCCGCCGGTCCCCACGAGCGCCGCCATCTGCGCGCAGCCGGCGAGCGCGGCGAGGAGCCGGATCGCCGTGCCCTGCTCGCGGCCGAACGACGCCACGGGGAGCCCGACCGCGAGGAGCAACGTGAACAGCCCCAAGGAGAGCGACGCCGCCCGGTCGAGCGCGCCGTCCGACAGGAGGACGAGCCCCCAGCCGAAGCCGCCGGTGAGCGCCGCAGCGGCCAGCCACGACCACCCGCGTGATCGGCCGAGCGCGCAGAGCCCGCCGACGGTGAGCGCCAGGTAGCCCGTGAGCAGCGGCACGTCGGGCTCGCCCGCGCCGACCAGCGCGGGGGCGGCTAGCCCGCCGACGAGGCCGAGCAGCGCGCTGGGCGCGCCGAAGCGGAGCGCGAGCCCGCCCGCGAGGAGCGTTACGGTCGCCATGCCGACGAAGGCCGCGCCCGGACCGATCAGCCCGTAGAGGTTGGCGGCGGCGAGCACGACGCCGTAGAGCGTCGCCACGCCCGCGCCGCCCAGCGCCTGCGCGATGCGCGGGTCGCGGACGAGGTCGCTGCGCCGGAGCGCGGCTTCCGCGCCGCCGATCAGCCCCGCGCCGAAGACGAGGCCGAGGATCACGCGGACCACGGGCGAGAGCAGGCCGCGGTCGATCGAGTATTTCACGAGCAGGAAGCCGGTGACCGCCAGCGTGACGCCGCCGGCCCAGACGGCGAGCCTGCGGCCGAGAAGATCCTCGAAGTTGATGCTTCCGGACGCGACGTCGGGCATGACGGACTCCGGGAAGGGCTCGGGTTCGATTGCGGCGGGTTCGGGGCGCGGCGCGGGCAGCGCGGACGGACGCGGGGCCTCCGTTCGAGCCTCGTCCTCCACGGGCGCGGGTGGGGCGGCGGGTTCCGCGACCCATGCCTGCGGCGTCGCCGGCGCGAACTCGAGCGCGCCGACGCGGGCGGCGAGCGCCTCCACCCGTCGCCAGAGCAGCACGAGCGCGACGATCAGGCCGATGAGCACGAGGTTCGACATTGGGCGGTTCCCGATTGCGAGTCGCCGGATCGATAACGCTGAAATGATCAATGCTCAATTACTAAATTGGACAGCGCTCAATTTCTATGCTCAGGGGGGTGCATGGGCAGGCGATCGGACCATAGCCGGAGCGAGTTGGAGGCGCTGATCCTGCGCGAGGGCCATGCGCACCTGGCGGAGGTCGGGTTCGCGCGCTTCTCGGCGCGGGAGGTGGCCAAGCGCGCCGGTTATTCGATCGGCACCATCTACAACGTCTGGGGCAGCCTCGACCGGCTGCTCGCGGCGATCAACTCGCACACTTTCACGCTCTGGGCGGCGGAGCTGCGGGCGCGGCTGGCCGCGACGGGCGAGGACCGCATCGCCGCGCTGGTTTCAGGCTATTTCGCCTTCGCGCGGGCGCACACCAACCTGTGGACCGCCATCTACGACCATCGCCTGCCCGACGGCGTCGTGCTCACGGCGCACGACCACGCCAAGCGCTCGGAGTTGACGGAGATCGTGGTCGCTGAGGTCGCGCGCGCGCTCGGCCGGGAGGAACCGGAGAGCGCCCGTCCACTCGCGCGATCGCTGATCGCCTGCGTGCACGGCCATTGTTCGCTCGAGCTGACGGGCGCCTTCGCGCTGATGGAGGAGCCGGACGCCGAAGGCCAGGCGCTGGCGCGCGTGCGCGAGGTTCTGGCGAACGCCTAGCTGGCGAGCTGCGGCCAGCTCAGCTCGAAGCGGGCGAGGTACTTGCGCAAGCGATCGGCGTCGTTGGTGGAACCGCGCCGCGCGCGCGACGCGGCGAAGAGCGTGCGGCCGGCTTCGGACAGCGACCGGCTGCGGCGGCAGGTGGCGACGACGTGCGCGAGCTGAACGCGGTCGAACGGGTCCAGCTCGGCCAGCGCTTCCGCCGGGAGCAGCGCCGGCAGCTCGTCCGCCCCGCCGTCCGCGGCGCCCCAGAGCCGTCGGAGGCGCGCCATCTCCGCCTTTACGCAGTCGAGGTCGATGCGGCCCTTGGGCGCGAAGGTCGCCATGCGCGTGACGCTCGCCGCCAGATCGCGGAAGTTGCCCGGCCAGCGGGCGTCGGGGCCGGTGGCGTAGGCGAGATAGCGTTCGCGCGCCTCCTTGTTGAACGTGACGCGCGTGCCCTCGCGCTCGGCGAAGCGCTCCAGCTCGTAATCGAGGTTGGGTGCGATATCCTCGCGCCG
>DASVSW010000151.1:0-1864 GCA_036387895.1 Sphingomonas sp. | reverse complement strand
AGGCGGTCGCGCCCCCATACGCGCAGGCCCTCGATCGCGTCGATCCGCGTCCGCGCGTCTTCGGCCAGGTCGAGCACCTCGTCCCAGATCTTCGGCCCCCGCAGCGCATGGTCGCGCCGCGTCGCATCCAGGCTGGCGAGGATCGGCACCGACGGGCTCGTCGTCTCGAACAGCTCATACGCCAGATGCAGCCGCTTCAGGTCGATCACCCCGCCCTTCGCCATGAACACCGACCCTTGCGCGAGCGCGGTCATCGTCTTGTGGATGCTGCACACCTGCGCGTCCGCGCCGAGCGACAGCGCGTCGGCGGGCAGCCGGGGCGAGAAGGCGAACGCCCCGCCCCAGGCGGCGTCGACGATCAGCGGCACGCCGTGCGCGTGCGCGACGCGCGACAGGGCGGCGACGTCGCTCGTGATTCCGTAATAATTGGGGCTGACGATCACCACCGCCTTGGCGTGCGGATAGGCCGCCAGCGCGCCCTCCAGCGTCTCGGGCGCGACCACCGTCTCGATGTCGAACTCATGGTCGACCTGGACCGGCAGGGGCGCGGCGTCGAGCCCGGCGGAGAGCGCGTAGCACCAGAGCGCCTTGTGCGCGTTCTGCGGCAGCAGGATCGTGTCGCCGGCCTTCGCGACCGCGGCGAGCACCGTGTGCAGGCTCTGCGTCGAGCCGCCCGTCACCAGCCGGCACAGGTCCGCGCCCCACGCGTCGGCCGCCAGGTCCTGCGCCCGCACCAGCGCCATCTTGGACTCCACGCGGTCGTCCAGGCCCTTCAGCGTCAGCAGGTCGGCCTTGAACGCGCGTGACCCGACCAGCGACCGGAGCCCGCGCGGCATGGCCGAGCCGTGGCCGTGGCCGGGCGCGCCGAAACCGGTGGGCGGACGCGATTCCACTTGAGTGAGCGCTTCGACGAGGGGTGCTTGGTTCTGATCCATGCCCCGACATCGCGCCTGGCGACTCCTGGTTCCCCGCCCGGGGTGATCCATGTTGACGCGGACGGGGAAAAGGGCGCGGAGCGGTGGTCGCCCGCGGCCGATCACCCCGGACCTTGGTCGCGCTCCGCTTCCGCGCGCATCGCCCGCGCCGCCAGCTCGAACGCCGCCATGATCCTCGGAGCCGCCTCGTCGACCGACAACAGCCTCGGCGTCCTGCCGGGCTCGCGCCCCGATCCGATGGCGCGCCGCTGATGGAGCCGGAGCAGGCGGATGGCGTCGTCGGTCGCCACCGGCCCGACCGCGGGTTCGGGCGCGAGCTCCGCATCGCCCAGCATCGAGCAGGCGTTCGCCACCAGCGCGCAGGCGAGCCGGTCATAGCCTTCCTCGATCGCGAGGTCCCACCGGTCGGCGAAGCCCTGCCAGCGCCGGCGGTGGCCGTACGCCGACGCCGGGCTCAACCCCACCGCGGCGCAGGCGCGCTTGACGTTGCAGCACGCCGCCAGCTCGGCCAGGAACCTCGCTTCGACGCGCGGGGTCCATTGGAGCAGGCGCGCGCGGGCGACCTGCGTCCAGCGGCCGTTCGACCCGCGCACCGCCAGCTCCTCGCCGGCTTGCGCGCGCCAGGCCCCGTCCGGCCCGACGCCCGACGCCCGGTCCAGCCGCGCCTTGGCGTTCGCGACCGCTTGGCGCATCGCTTCCCCGAACGCCGGATCCTCGCTGCGGCGTTTGGTCACCCAGGACCGCGAGACCTTGGCCCGCTCCGCCGCCAGCGCCTGGTTCCCCGTCGCGGCCAACGCCCTCAGGAACGCGTCCCGCCGCTTGTCGCCCACCCTCGCCGTCATGCCGCACCCTCCCCGCTTCGCCCGTCGCGAAGCGGGTCTAGGCGCGGATCGCCGCTGTAGGACAGCCCCGTCGGGCGGGACGGAAAC
>DASVSW010000150.1:0-5388 GCA_036387895.1 Sphingomonas sp. | reverse complement strand
GTCGCGGAACAGCCATTCATGCTCGCCCGTCACCTCGACCGGATAGGGCCGCCCCCGCGCGTCGAGCGCGGGGCGGTAGCGCAGCTTGCGCCGGATCAGGTCGCACGTCGCCTCGTCCAGCGCGCGGATGCCGCTCGACCGCGTGATCTCGCATGCGGTCACCCGGCCCTTGACGCCCACCAGGAAGCGTAAGGAGACGATCCGGTCGGTCGGGTCGTCCATCAACTGGTCGAACAGCCGGCCGGGCAGGTCGTCCATCCGCACCCGCCCGCTGATCAGGCGGATGTCGCGGCCCAGCCCGCCGCTCCCGCCGCCGTCGCCCTCGCCGCCGCTTCCCGTCCCGTCGCCGACGCCGCCGGCGCCCGTGCCGGGGCCGGGCAGCGCCGCGCCCTGCGTCGCCTCCGCGCCCGTGTTCGCGACGGGGGCCGCCACGACCGGCGACGGGACGGGAGGGACGACGACGGGCGTCGGCGCCACCACCGGCGTCGCGCGCGACACGCGGTTCGGCGGCGCGGCGCGGCCCTCGCGCTTCTCGCTCCGCTTGGGGTTCGGGACGACCCGCTCCGGCGGCGGGGGAGGGGGCTCGGGCGCCACGGCGAACACCTCCAACGCCTCGTCGGGCGCACGCCCGAACGACGCGGCGAGCCCGCTCAGCAGCGCCCAGCCGATCAGCCCTTGCAACGCGGCCGCCCCGACGGCTGAGATGGCGCGGTCCCTGTTCATCGGTCCGCCGGTGCGGGCACGCGCCTTAACTCGCGCTGAGCGCGGCTTCCGCCGCCGCGCCGCGTCCGACCGCGTCGAGCAGCGCCAGCCCGTCGATCGTCGCCAGCAGCAGCGCCGCCTGTGGAGCGCGCTCCTCCTCCCGCTCGACGAACAGCCGTTCGCCCGCCCAGGCCAGGAATCCGTCCGCTATCGCGCCGCCGACGCCGCGATACGGTTCCTGCCCGCGCGCCGCCCCCGCCGCCACCTCCAGCCATAAGCTCAGATAAGGCCGGAACGCCGGCGCGCGGAACGCCGCCCATACCTCGCGCAACAGCACGGGGTATGGCCGCGGCTCCGAGCCGCCGGCCGCCGCCAGCATGCCCGCCATCCGCGCCGCTACCTCCTCCAGCGTCGCCGCGAGAAGCTCGTCGCGGTCCGCGAAATAGTAGAGCAGCATCCGGTCGCTCGTCCCGGCCGCCGCCGCCATCGGCCGCAGGCTCGCGCCCGCCAGCCCCTGTTCCAGCAGATGATCCGCCGTCCGGGCAAGCACCGCCCGCCGCCGCTCGTCGCGCACGCTCATGCGGATTCCCCGTAGCACATGCTACAAAAGCTGCTATGTGTAGCGGGCGCTACATAGCGGGCCCGACCGCGGCGCAGGGATGGGAGACTGGTCATGTCGAGCTTCTGGCGGAGTTGGTTGATGATCTGGTGCGCGGCCGTGGGCCTGTTCGGCCTCGTCCTAACGGGCGCCGCGTTCGAAAGCACCGACGGCGTTGCGCGCGCTCCACCAGATCCCCGCCGCGCAGGCCGCCCCGATCTGGCGCGCGCTGACCGCAGCGGTCGTCATCTGGTTCGTCGTCGACAGCACCGTCTCGGTCGCCACCGGCTTCGCCCTGAACGCCGTCTCTAACGCCGCTTTCCTGGTCGCCTATCTCGTTCCGATGCTCGGGGCTGGCGCGTTGCGGGGCGACAGCGTGACGGCGGTTTACCGACCGAGGCCCGCCTGATCGTCGCCCGCTCCAAGTCGACTATGGTTACGGGTGCTCGGCGGCTCGGTTGCTGAGGAGCTTCTCGGTCCATCGTCCAGCCACCCACCAGAGCCCGATCGTGGAGACGACCGAGACGATCCCGTCCATGGCGTAATGCCAGCCGAGATGGACGGAGCCGAAGCTGATCAGCAGAGCGAATCCGGTGAAGAAGCGGCCGACCAGCGCGTGCACCCGGAACCCGACCAAGGCCATCAGCGTCGCGAGGGCCACGTGGAGCGAGGGCATCGCGGAGATGCCGCCGACCATGATGAACGTCTGCGACTGAAAAGCGTCGAGAAGCTCCGCTTGCCCTTGCAGCGCCAGAAGGCCCGCGCCGCCGTCGGCGGCCAGCGCCGCGCTTTGCTCGGCCAAGCGCGCGTTCAGCTCCGTAAAGCCGGAATAGGGCGCGTGGAATGCGGCGTAGAAGCAGGGTCCCGCGCTCGGCAGCAGGAAAGCCGACACTGCGCCGAGCACGATCCAGACCAGGGCGAAGCCGATCAGGATGCGCACCCGCAACGGCGCGGGCAACAGCCAGCTGAGAAGCGGCATCAGCAGCATCGGGACGATCCAGGCCGCATAGGCCAGGTCGATCACCTTGGTCGCGGTCGGACCGGAGGCGATGGCGTGCGTCAGCCGCCAGGGATCGACGCCCAGGAACAGGAAGCGATCGACGGCCGCGAGCGACTGGTCCATGCCGAACCCGGCGGACGGCAGGATCCGCTGCTTGAACGTGGTGAACGTCCCGAGCAGCAGCGCGCAGAAGATCGGCGGGATGACAACCGACACCAGCCGATCCGATCGCCAGCGGTCCCGCACCATGGTCCGGATCAGCGCGACGGGCCGCTTCTCCGTCTCGCCACGCGCCAAGCGCACGAGGAGGAAGACGAAAAGCGCGACGCCCGCAGCCGGGATGGTGATGATGACGTTGCGGTACAGATGCCCGGGGACGAGCGAGAGCGCTTCGCCGCCCCGCACGGCCGGGTTCGCCTGCACGACCAAGGCGAAGCCCAAAGCGATGAACAGCGGCGTCAGCGACGCGCGCAGGATCGTGCGATCGAACGCGGACCCTGCGGTCGGCGAGCCCGCTCCCGCGGCCGGCGGCGCTGACAACTCGACCGACATCCCCTGACCCCTCGTGAACGGTTCCGGACCGGACGTTGAAGGGAGAATGGTTAAGCAACGGTTGCTCGCACCCGGCCGGACCGTCTGAGACGCCGTTCCGCTCTGTCCTACACGTTCCGATTGTGATCCAAGCCGGCGGATGATCGACCGCTCCGTCTTCACCGTGGCTCCGCACGCTCGTGCTGACAGCGAGTCGCCGACGTTCACGCGTCCAAAGGCGTCGACGTCGCGGGCGGGCCACCATGCGAGTGGAAACAGGAGCTTAGCTGGTCTTCGGCGAGGTTCGCCGCTGACCCGAGGGCGCGAGAACCCGATTTCGTGTCAAGGTCGTCAATGTCGGTCGCCGACGCACTGCGGCGGGTCGCGTCGGATCCCGAAGCGGGTTCAGGACGACGGCCCGAGGCAGCGCGTGCACGCCTATACATCCATCAACTTGTTCAGCTTCGCGGCTGGCCCGCAGGCCGCCGCCGCCGCCCCGTCCACCCGCGCCCTTCCGTTTTCGGCCGGTCTCCGCTATGCGCGCGCCGACCTTTTCTCCGGGACATCGACATGAACCTCCGCAACGTGGCGATCATCGCCCACGTCGACCACGGCAAGACCACGCTCGTCGACCAGCTCTTCCGCCAGTCGGGCACCTTCCGCGACAACCAGCGCGTCGAAGAGCGCGCGATGGACTCGAACGACCTCGAAAAGGAGCGGGGGATCACCATCCTCGCCAAGTGCACGTCGGTCGACTGGGAAGGCGTGCGGATCAACATCGTCGACACGCCCGGCCACGCCGACTTCGGCGCGGAGGTGGAGCGCATCCTGTCGATGGTCGACGGCGTGATCCTGCTGGTGGACTCGTCGGAGGGCGCCATGCCCCAGACCAAGTTCGTGACCGGCAAGGCGCTGGCTCTGGGCCTGCGCCCGATCGTCGTCGTGAACAAGATCGACCGCTCCGACGCCCGCGTCCAGGAGGTGCTGGACGAGGTGTTCGACCTGTTCGTCTCGCTGGAGGCGACCGACGAGCAGCTCGACTTCCCCGTCCTCTTCGCGTCAGGCCGCAACGGCTACGCGTCGGACGATCCCGAGGCGCGCGAAGGCACGCTGACGCCGATGTTCCGGAAGATCGTCGACCATGTGCCGGCGCCCAAGGTCGACCCGGACGCCGAGTTCAAGTTCCTGGTGACGCTGCTCGACCGCGACAACTTCCTCGGCCGCATCCTGACCGGCCGCGTCGACTCCGGCACGATCAAGCTCAACCAGCCGATCCACGCGCTCGACAACACCGGCCAGATCGTCGAGACCGGCCGCGCGACCAAGATCATGTCGTTCCGCGGCCTCGAGCGCGTGCCCGTCGAGCAGGCCTCGGCCGGCGACATCATCAGTCTCGCTGGCCTCACGGTCGCGACGGTGGCGAACACCATCGCCGACCCGTCCGTCTCCGTGCCGATCCAGGCGCAGCCGATCGACCCGCCCACGCTGTCGATGCGCTTCGCCGTCAACGACAGCCCGATGGCGGGCCGCGAGGGGACCAAGGTCACCAGCCGCATGATCCGCGACCGCCTGTTCCGCGAGGCCGAGTCGAACGTCGCGATCCGCGTGACCGAGTCGGCCGACAAGGACAGCTACGAGGTGGCCGGCCGCGGCGAGCTCCAGCTCGGCGTGCTCATCGAGACGATGCGCCGCGAAGGCTTCGAGCTCGGCATCAGCCGCCCGCGCGTCCTGTTCCGCGACGGCGAAAACGGGCGCGAGGAGCCGTACGAGACGGTGGTGATCGACGTCGACGAGGAATTCTCGGGCACGGTCGTCGACAAGATGAACCAGCGGAAGGGCGAGCTCGTCGACATGCGCCCGTCGGGCGGCGGCAAGACGCGCATCACCTTCTCGGCGCCCAGCCGCGGCCTCATCGGCTATCACGGCGAGTTCCTGTCCGACACGCGCGGCACCGGCATCATGAACCGGCTGTTCGAGAAGTACGGGCCGTACAAGGGCCAGATCGAGGGCCGGAAGAACGGCGTCCTCATCTCCAACGGCTCGGGCGAGGCGAACGCCTACGCGCTTGGCTCGCTGGAGGAGCGCGGCATCCTGATGGTGGCGCCGGGCGACCCGCTCTACGAAGGCATCATCATCGGCGAGAACGCCAAGCCGGACGACCTCGAGGTCAACCCGATGAAGTCCAAGCAGCTGACCAACTTCCGGGCCAGCGGCGGCAAGGACGACGCCATCCGCCTGACCCCGCCCAAGCGCCTGACGCTTGAGCAGGCGATCGCCTATATCGACGACGACGAGATGGTGGAGGTGACGCCGAAGTCCATCCGCCTGCGCAAGCGCCACCTCGACCCGCACGAGCGCAAGCGCGCCAGCCGTCAGAAGGAGGCGGCCTGACCCTCGCCGGCGATCGCGGCGTCGCCTGCGCGCGCAAGCGCGGAGTCCAGCGCCGCGATCAGCTCTTTGACATCCTGAAGCCCGTTCAGCGCTCCCGCGTCCAGGAGGACACGGGGGCCTGATCCCTCGTCCAGCAGGATGGCCGGCAGCGGCAGCCCGGCCAGCG
>DASVSW010000149.1:0-4156 GCA_036387895.1 Sphingomonas sp. | reverse complement strand
CGCTCGCCAGCCTGATGCCGGGCGCCGCCACCCCGCGCGCGGCGCCGGTGGACCAGGTCGGCCAGTGGCTGTTCGCCTTCGACGCCGCCGGCATCGCCGTGTTCCGCGCGTTGGCGGTGCTGTCGTCGCTGCCCGGCTACGCGCAGGCGGCGCGCGACGAGGCGAGGCGCCACGAGCCCGAACTGCCGCTGCTCCGCGCCGCGATCCTCGAGTCGGTCCGGCTATGGCCCACCACGCCCGCCGTGCTGCGCGAGACCGACTGCGAAACGGAATGGGACGGCGCCGTCATGCCGAGGGGCACGGGGCTCCTGATCCATCTCCCCTTCTTCCACCGCGACGACCAGCGGTTCCCCGAGGCCCACCGTTTCGCGCCCGAGCTGTGGATGGGCGGAGGAACGGACCGGACGCTCCTCGCGCCCTTCAGCGCGGGCCCCGGCTTCTGCCCCGCCAAGCCGCTCGTCGAGCTGCTGGGATCGACCATGCTCGCCCATCTGCTCCGGCGGACCTGGACGGTCCCGGAGCGTCGCCGCGTCCCGAAGGGCCGCATGCCTCCCACCTTCGATCAGTTCTCGCTGACGCTGGCGCTGGCGGGCTGAGGGGATCGGCGGGTCAGTCCCCGCCGTCGCTGGCGCCGACGGGCCGCCGCCGGTCGAGGTCAAACCGGTCGCCGTCCGCCAGCATGTGCAGCATCACGTCGTGCATCGACAACGTCCGCTCGGGCCTCGCCTCCGCGATATTGGAATGGGTGACCCCCAATCCGTCGACCACCGTCACCGCGCCCGCGCCCAGCACCCGGAACGTCCGGCCGGTCACCAGGATCGCGGTGTCCTCGTCGATGCCGACGCCCAGCTCGCGCGGGTTGTGCGCCACCGCGCCCAGGAGCCGCCCGATACGCCCGCGCTCGGCGAAATGCTGGTCGATGATCATGCCGGACAGAAGGCCCAGGCCCGGCGCCATGTGCAGCTCGCCGATCCGGAACGACGCGCCGCTCGGCGCCTTCACGAGCATCGTCTCGCTCATCACCGACGCGCCGGCGGACGTGCCCGCGATCAGGCCGCCGCGCGCATGGAGGTCGCGCACGAACGCCTCGACGGGCGTCCCCGCGATCTGGCTGGAGATGCGCAGCTGGTCGCCGCCCGTGAAGAACACGCCCGCCGCATCGCGCAGGATCTCGTCCGTCTCGCCGTGCAGCGTGTCGCCGCGCTCCTGCACGTACAGTTCGACCAGGTCGGTCACGCCCAACTCGGCGAAGGCCTGCTGATAGGTGGTGAAGTATCCGTCGGGCGCATGGCTGGCGACCGTGGCGAGCACAAGCTTGCGCCCGCGGACATGCTCCGCGACCGTGCGCAGGATCACCCGGTCGCCCGTCTTGTCCTCATGCCCCCCGATGATCAGCAGCGGGCCACGTGTGTCATCGCTCAAGAAGGTCGCTCCATTCGGCGCGCGTCAGCGCCTGCCTCGTCTCCAGCCCGGAGCCGGCGATCGCAAGCGCGAAATGGTCCGAGTTGTGGGCCACGCCGATCCGCCCCCGGCGGTCGATCACGATGGCGCCCGCCTCGCCGTCGACGCGCTCCAGCTGGCGGATGCCGCTTTCGGCCGCGTCCTGCGGGTGCGCGCCGTCCTCTAGCGCGTGGATGATGCGCCCCGCCAGCATGGTGCGCACGATCGTCTCGCCCTCGCCCGACAACGCCACCGCGCCCGCCTGGTCGTCGGCGTAGAGGCCGCAGCCGGGCAGCGGCGAGTCTCCGACCCGGCCGTCCGGCATGCCCTCCAGCCCGCCCGTCGACGTCCCCGCCGCCAGGTGCCCGTCCACGTCGAGCGCGACGCAGCCGACCGTGTCGGGCCCGCTCTCCGCCGCGACGGCCTCCAGCTCCTCAGGGTCGATCATGTTCAATCCGCGTTCGGCGGCGAACCGGTCCGCGCCGTCCGCGACCAGCAGGACCGCCTGCTCCCCCAGCACCGCGCGCGCGGCCTCGATCGGATGTTCGACCCGCTTGACGCCGGCGACGCCGCCGACCGACAGGTCGCGTCCGTCCATGATGGAGGCGTCCATCTCGATCGCGCCGCTCGCCTGGGGCGTGGCGCCGCGACCCGCGTTGAAGGTCGGGTCCGACTCGAGCGACCGGATCGCGGCTTCCACGGCTTGCACCGCGCCGCCGCCGTAACGCAGGACCGTCGCGCCGGCTTCCGCCGCCGCCAGGCACCCGCGGCGGTTCGCCTCGAACTTCTCCGCGTCGATCGTCTTCGCGCCGCCATGGACCAGGACGACCCAATTCGCTTCAGGCATGTTCACGCTCCTCGCGCGCCGCGACGGCCGGCTCGGGCGACGGGGGCTGGAAGCCAACGACCATGTTCCAGATACGCTCCACCTCCGTCGGCATGATCACGATGAGGTCGCCCGGCTCCGCGCGCTCCAGGCAGGCGCGCGTCGCCACCTCTTCGCTCTTGAGGCGGTGTATCGACGCCGGGTCGTGCCCCGCCGCGACCGCGCCTTCGCTCATCAGCGCGTTGATCGACCCGGCGGGCCGTCCGCGGCCGTCCGGGGCCTCCCTGAACATGATCTCGTCGAAGATGCCCGCCGCCAGCTCGCCCATGCGGCGCAGATCCTCGTCGCGCCGGTCGCCGGGGATCGAGACGACGCCGTAGAGCCGCCGGTGGTTGGGCCGCATCTTGTCGAGCAACCGTCCCAGCGCGAGCACCGCAGCCTCGTTGTGCGCGTAGTCGATGATCACGCGCACGCCGTTGGGCAGGTCGTGGATGTTCAAGCGCCCCGGGCTCTCGTCGAACGAGGTGGTGAACTGCGCCAGCGCCCGGCGCACCGTCTCGATCGGAGTCCCATGCGCCAGCGTCATGGCCGCCGCCGCCAGCGCGTTGGCGATGTTGAATTCCGCAGCGCCGCCCAGCGTCGCGGGCATGTCGGACGCCTCCATCAGCGGCTCGCGCTGCGAGTCGCGCCACCAGACGAGCGTGCCCCCCAGCGGCCCCGGCTCGCGCACCATGGCCATGCCGCCTTCCTCGACATGGCGGCGCAGCGCCCGGCTCATCGCGCCCTCGCCGTCGGCGCCGCCCTTCATCGAGAACCACACGATCCGCCCGCCCGCGTGCCGGGCCATGCGGACGGTGAGGGGGTCGTCGGCGTTCAACACGCTATGCCCGCCGCGCCGGCGCACGGCTTCGGTCACGACCGACTTGACCCGCGCCAGGTCCTCGACGGTGTCGATGCCCTTCAGCCCCAGATGGTCCGCCGAGATGTTGAGCACCGCGCCGACGTCGCACCGCTCGAAGCCGAGCCCTTCGCGTAAGATCCCCCCGCGCGCCGTCTCGAGCACGGCGGCGTCGACGGTGGGGTTGCGCAGCAGCATGCGCGCGCTCTTCGGGCCGCTGGCGTCGGCCGCGAGCAGCAGCCGGCCGTCGACATAGACGCCCGACGTCGTCGTCATGCCGACCCGCATCCCCGCCTCGCACAGGATGCGCGCGACCATGCGCACCGTGGTCGACTTGCCGTTCGTCCCCGTGATCGCGAACACGGGGATGCGGCTGGGCTGGCCGTCGGGGAAGAGCATGTCGATCACCGGCCCCGCCACGTCGCGCGGCGTCCCCTCCGACGGCTCCAGATGCATTCGGAAGCCAGGCGCCGCGTTCACCTCGACGATGCCGCCGCCCGTCTCGCGCACCGGCCCGCTGATGTCCGGCGACAGGAAGTCGATGCCCGCCAGGTCCAGCCCGACCACGGCCGCCGCCTGTTCGGCGATCGCCCGGTTGTCGGGATGGATCTCGTCCGTCCGGTCCACCGCCGTCCCGCCGGTCGACAGGTTGGCCGTGTCGCGCAGGCGCACCTCCTCGCCCGCCATTGGCACGGTGCCGAGGGTTCGCCCCGTCTTCGCCAGCAGCTGAACGAGCGCGTCGTCGACCTTGATGCGCGTCAGGACCTTCTCGTGCCCGACGCCGCGTCGTGGGTCGGCGTTCACGTCGGCGATCAGCTGCTCGATGCTATGCAGCCCGTCGCCGATCACTCGCGCGGGCACGCGTTCCGCGACCGCGACCACCTTCCCGCCGACGACGAGGATACGGTGGTCGTTGCCCGGTAGCTGACGCTCGACGATGACATGGCGCGAGTGCCGCGCCGCCAGTTCGAAGGCCGCGCGCAAGCCCTCCT
>DASVSW010000148.1:0-9276 GCA_036387895.1 Sphingomonas sp. | reverse complement strand
ACGCGCGCCGCGATCCGGCGGCTCCGGCGCGAGCGGCCGGGCGCGGAGCTGGTCGTGACCGGCTGCGCGGCCGAGATCGACCCGGCCGGGTTCGCGTCGATGCCGGAGGTCGACCGGGTCGTCGGCAATCTTGACAAGCTCCGCCCCGACCAGTGGGGCGCCACCGCCCTGCCCGCTCCGCGCTTCGACGACCACGCCCGCGCCTTCGTCGAGGTCCAGAACGGGTGCGACCACCGCTGCACCTTCTGCGCGATCCCGTTCGGACGGGGGCCGAGCCGGTCGACGCCCGCGGGCGCGGTGGTGGAGCGGATCAAGGCGCTCGTCGACGCGGGCCATCGTGAGGTGGTGCTGACCGGCGTGGACGTGACGAGCTACGGGCACGACCTGCCCGGATCGCCGACGCTAGGCGCCCTGGTCGAGCGCATCCTGCGGTTCGCCCCCGGGCTGGAGCGGTTGCGGCTGTCCTCGCTGGACTCGGTCGAGATCGACGATCGCTTGTTCGAGCTGATCACGGGCGAGCCGCGGATCATGCCGCACCTCCACCTGTCCCTCCAGGCGGGCTCAGATCTCATCCTCAAACGCATGAAGCGTCGCCATTCGCGCGGGCAGGCCGTCGCGGTCGTCGAGCGGCTGAAGGCGCGGCGGTCGGACATCGCGATCGGGGCGGACCTGATCGCCGGCTTCCCGACGGAGGACGCGGCGATGTTCGCCGACACGCTCGCGCTGGTCGACGACTGCGACATCGTCCACGCGCACATCTTCCCCTACTCCGCCCGCGCCGGCACGCCGGCCGCGCGCATGCCGCAGGTGCCGCACGAGCGTCGCCGCGAGCGGGCGGCGCGACTGCGCGAGCGGGCGGCGGCGCGCAAGCGGGCCTGGCTGGCGAGCATGGTCGGCCAGGAACGGGCCGTGCTCGTCGAGCGGTCGGGCGACCGGGGCCACTCGCCCGAGTTCGCCGACGTCCGCTTGCCGCCCAGCCGGCCAGGCTCGATCCGGCGCGTCCGCGTCACGGCGGCGACCGACACCCATCTTGAAGGCGTACCCCTATGAGCACCCAACCATCCTGGCATGAGAAGCTGCTCGGCGGCTTCCGGCGCACCTCCGACCGGCTCGTCGGCAACCTCGCGGGGCTCGGCGCGGCGCGGCTCGACGACGACACGCTCGACGAGATCGAGGAGTCGCTGATCGCGTCCGACCTCGGCCCCGAGACGGCCGCGCGCGTGCGCGAGCGGCTGGCGGAGGGGACGTTCGAGCGGAACATGGAGGAGCTGGGCATCCGGCTTGTCGTCGCGGAGGAGGTCGAGCGCGCGTTGGCGAAGGTGGCGCGCCCGCTGGAGATCGACGCCTTTCCCCGGCCGCAGGTGATCCTGGTCATCGGCGTCAACGGATCAGGCAAGACCACCACCATCGCCAAGCTCGCCCACCTGTTCATGGAGCAGGACTACGGCGTCATGCTGGCCGCGGGCGACACCTTCCGCGCCGCCGCCATCGGCCAGCTCGCGACCTGGGCGGAGCGCGTCGGCGTGCCGATCGTGTCGGGCAGGGAGGGCGGCGACGCGGCCGGGATCGTCTACGAGGCGGTGAAGCAGGCGACGGCGACCGGCATCGACGTGCTGATCGTCGACACCGCCGGACGCCTGCAGAACAAGCGCGAGCTGATGGACGAACTCGCCAAGATCCGGCGCGTGCTCGGCCGCCTCAATCCCGAAGCGCCGCACGACGTGGTGCTCGTGCTGGACGCCACGACCGGGCAGAACGCGCTCAACCAGATCGAGGTGTTCCGCGATGTCGCGGGCGTCACGGGGCTGGTGATGACCAAGCTCGACGGCACGGCGCGCGGCGGCGTGCTGGTCGCGGCCGCCGAGCGCTTCGGCCTGCCGATCCACGCGATCGGCGTGGGCGAGCGGATGGACGACCTGCGCCCCTTCGATCCGAACGAGGTCAGCCGCATCATCGCGGGCGTCGAGCGGGTCGGCAAGTGACCGCGTCGGCAAGGCCCGGGCTGTCGCCCGGCGAGCGGATGTTCGTCGACTACGCGCCGCTGATCGTCTTCTTCACCGCTAATTTCCTGATCCCCGCTTCCGTGTCGATGCGCCTCGTCGCAGCGACCACGGGCTTCCTGTCCGACATGGACCGGGTGGCGGCTCTGGTCATCGCGCGGGTGGTGGTGGCGACCGCGGCCTTCGTCGTCGCGACGGTCGCGGCGATGGCGCTGAGCTTCGCGAGGACGGGACGCATCTCGCCGATGCTGTGGCTGTCGGGCGGGCTCGTCGTCGTGTTCGGCGGGCTGACGCTGTATTTCAACGACCCGCGGTTCATCCAGATGAAGCCGACGATCGTCTACGCCGCCTTCGCTGCCGTGCTGGCGTTCGGCCTGCTCACGGGGCGGCCGCTGCTGGAGGGGTTGCTGGGATCGGCCTATCCCGGCCTGTCGGCTGACGGGTGGCGCAAGCTCACGCGCAACTGGGCGGTGTTCTTCGTCGCGATGGCGGCGCTCAACGAGCTCGTCTGGCGCACCATGGGTTGGGACTTCTGGGTGTCGTACAAGCTGTGGGGAGCGATCCCGCTCACTCTGCTCTTCGCGATGGCCAACGTGCCGATGCTGATGCGGCACGGGCTGCAGGTCGCGGGCGACGCGGTGGCGGAGAAGCCGTCGGAGGGGTGAGACCGCCGGCGGCTCCTCGCGATCAGCCGGCCACGGCCTCGTAGCGCTGGCCGACCTTGTCCCAGTCCACCACGTCCCACCACGCCTTCAGATACGCGCCGCGGTCGTTGCGGTAGGTGAGGTAATAGGCGTGCTCCCACACGTCGTTGCCGAGCAGCGGGGTGCCGCGGTCGGCGACGGCGTCCATCAGGGGATTGTCCTGGTTGGGCGTGCTGGTCACCTTGAGCTTGCCGCTCTCGTCAGCGATCAGCCACGCCCAGCCCGAGCCGAACTGGCCCGCGCCCTTGCCGTTGAACTGCTCTGTCAGCTGGTCGAGCCCGCCGAAATCGCGCTGGATCGCGTCCGCCAGCTTGCCCGAGGGCTGGCCGCCGCCCTTCTTCATCGTCTCCCAGAAGAAGCTGTGGTTCCAGTGGCCGCCGCCGTTGTTGCGCACGAGCGGGGGCTGGGTGGACACGGTCGCGAGGATGTCCTCGATCGATTTGCCCTGCAGCGCCGGGTCGGCGTCCACGCCCTTGTTGAGGTTGTCGACATAGGCCTTGTGATGCTTGCCGTGGTGGATCTGCATCGTCTCGGCGTTGATCGTCGGCTCCAGCGCGTCATGCGCGTAGGGCAGCTGCGGCAGTTCGAAAGCCATGTGCGTCCTCCGTTTCGTTCCCGGCCCCAATGGCGCGGGCGGGGACGTCACGCAACCGCGGCGGCGATCAGGTCGTGACGGCGGAGCGCGTGGCGGAGCTGGTCATAGCTGAGCCCCAGCGCCTCCGCCGTCGCGCGCTGGTTGAAGCGGTGCTCGGCCAGCGCCTTGCTCAACAGCTCGCGCTCGAACCGCGCGACGCGGGACTTGAAGTCGGAAGGCCCCGCGTCGCAGGCCGCGATCGGCGAGTCCTCCGCGATCGGCGGCGAAGCCTCGGACGGCTTCGAGGCCAGCGGAGCCCGGGTGCGGGGGCGGTAGGGCGACTGGAACGGATCGATCTCGATCCGGTCCACCGGGCCCTCCTCCTCCCAACGGTACACCGCGCGCTCGACGGCGTTGCGCAGCTCGCGGACGTTGCCCGGCCATTTGTACTCGAGCATCTGGTCGAGCGCCTGCGGGCCGAAGCCGGGCCATTCCCGCCACCCCAGCTCCGCCGCCATACGCCGCCCGAAATGATCGGCCAGCACCGGGATGTCGCCCGCCCTCGCCCGCAGCGGCGGCAACGTCACCACCTCGAACGACAGCCGGTCGAGCAGGTCGGCGCGGAACTCGTGCGCGTCGACCTTGTCAGGCAGGTGCTCGTTGGTCGCCGCGACGATCCGCACGTCGACGCGGATCGGCCTGGAGGAGCCGATGCGGTTGATCTCGCCATATTCGACAGCGCGAAGCAGCCGCTCCTGCGCCGCCATCGAAAGCGTGCCGAGCTCGTCGAGGAACAGCGTGCCCCCGTCCGCTTCCTCGAAGCGCCCCGCCCGCGCCTTGGTGGCGCCGGTGAACGCGCCCGCCTCATGTCCGAACAGCTCCGCCTCGATCAGCGTCTCGGGCAGCGCGGCGCAGTTCATCACCACCAGCGGCTGGTCCCAGCGCGGGCTGAGGCGATGGAGGCGCTCGGCGACGAGCTCCTTGCCCGTTCCCCGCTCGCCGATGACGAGCACGGGCCGATCCAGCGCCGCGGCGCGGCTGGCGCGCTCCAGCGTGTCGAGGAACACGCCCGATTGCCCGATGACCTGAGTCGTCCGTTCCACCATGGCCAAGGCTTGGCGCAGATTCCCATTTGCTGGCAAGCTCGTTCGAAACTCGTCGCGCCAGCGGATGCTGTGGGCGATGGCGAAGTATCAACTAAGCCTCTGATTTCACTCGTAAGGTGATCCCGGCTTTCGTCGGGATGACGGCCGCGCGCAAGACTGGCACGGGCCGTGCAAGATCCTCGGCATACCGCCTGACGCGGTTCCCGATGGAGACCGAGATGTTCAACACCGACTTCGCCCGCCGCTTCGCCGTCCTGCTCTGCACCGTGGTGATGAGCGCCACCTGCGTCATCGGCGCGGTCGGACCGGCGCACGCCGGCTTGACCAGCGCCGCGGCCGCGACGACCCTCGTCGCCTGATCATCCGGAGAGCCGATCACATGGGCATTTTTTCCCGAACCCGCGACATCGTCGCCGCCAACTTCGCCGACCTCGTGGAGCGGGCCGAAGACCCCTCCAAGATGATCCGCATGATCATCCTCGAAATGGAGGAGACGCTGGTCGAGGTGCGCGCGTCCGCCGCGCGGACCATCGCCGACCAGAAGGAGATGCGCCGACATATCGGCAAGCTGGACGGTCTCCAGGCGAGCTGGACCGAAAAGGCTGAGCTGGCGCTGAGCAAGGACCGCGAGGACCTGGCCAAGGCGGCGCTGGTCGAGCGTCAGAAGGCGGTCGACCTGGCCGAGCAGCTGAAGGCGGAGGTCGGCGTCCTCGACGACGCGCTGCGCGCGTCGGAGGAGGACATCGCCAAGCTCCAGACCCGGCTCCGCGAGGCCCGCGCCAAGCAGTCGGCGGTGCAGACCCGCATCGAGACCGCGAACAACCGCGTCCGCCTCCGTGAGATGTACGCGGGCGCGAAGACGGAGGATGCGTTCAGCCGCTTCGACGTGCTGGAGCGCCGCGCCGACGACATGGAGGGCCGCGCGGAGGCGATGGGCCTGGGAGTCCAGAAGACGCTCGAGGAGGAGATAGCCGAACTCCGCGCCTCCGACCGCGTCGATGCCGAGCTCGCCGAGCTGAAGCGCCGCCTGGGCGCCAAGAACCACGGGGAGGGCTGAGATGGAGGACGTCTTCCTGCCGATCGTGATCGTCGGCATCCTGTTCGTCGGCCTGCCCTGGGTCATCCTCCACTACGTGACCAAGTGGAAGCAGGCGCCGCGGATCACCGACGAGGACGAGCGTCTGCTCGACGAGATGCACATGCTCGCTCGCCGGCTCGAGGAACGGCTCAACACCGTCGAGCGAATCGTCGTCGCCGACAACCCCGATTTCCGCCAGGGCCTGAACGGCCCGGCCGCGGACTACCAGCCCAGCCTGACCGGCCGTGAGACCGGCTACCAGATCGAGCGGAGGAACTGAGATGACCCCTCGCCGTACCCAATTCTACCGCGACAAGCAGAACGGCAAGGTTGCGGGCGTGTGCGCCGGCATCGCCGACTACACCGGCATCGACCTGACGATCGTCCGGGTGCTGTCGGTGGTGCTGCTGTTCGCCACCGGCTGGTTCTTCCTGGTGTACATCGCCGCCGCCATGATCGCGCCGAAGAAGCCGTCCGGATTGTACGAGACGCCCGAGGACCAGAAGTTCTGGCAGGGCGTGCGGTCCAACCCGCGTCGTTCGACCGCGGAGGTCAGGTCGAAGTTCCGCGAGATCGATCGCCGGCTGGCCGACATGGAGACCTTCTACACGAGCCGAAACACGCAGCTCGCCAACGAGATCGAGCGCCTGCGCTAGGACGACGCGCCAGCCGAGAGGGGAGTCAGCATCATGTCGCCCGAGAAGTTCCAGATCATACAAGCCATCTTCCCGTTCATCGCGGTCATCGTGTCGGTGACGATGGCGGCCTGGGTCTTCACGACCTGGCTCAGGGTCAAGAACGGTTACCCGTTGGACGGCGCCTGGGGGCAGGCGGTCTATCCGAAGCGGAACGAGGAGACGGTCGAGCGGGTGAAGCTGCTCAGCCAAGAGAATGCGCAGCTCCGTGCGGAGCTGGGGTCGATCAAGGACCGGCTCGGGAACGTGGAGCGGATCGTGACGGACGCGCCGACGCTGCTCGATCGCGAGATCAGCGCGCTGCGCGGGCCGGCGAACTGAGGCCCGGAGCATGGACCCTATCATGATCCCGATGCTCGGCATCAGCTGCGGCCTGCTCGCCATCTTCGGCGGCGTGATCGTGCGGCCGTACATCCGCTACCGCGAGCGCCGGATGGAGCTGGAGGCGACCATGGTCGCCGAGAAGGCTGCGCAATACGCGGCGCAGACCGAGCGGCTCGAGCAGCGGGTGCGCGTCCTAGAGCGCGTGGTCACCGACCGCGGACATGACCTCGCCGACGAGATCGAGCGGCTGCGCGACGAGCGCCCGCTCAACTGAGAACAGGAAAAGGGGAGTAGAAGAGCATGTCCGGCGGACAATGGATGGTCGTAATGATCGTGCTGATCGCGGTCATAGGCAGCGTTCTGAGGAAGCCCCGCGACGGTCGTCGTCGCGGCGCGGAGGTCGACCACGCCGAGAACGCGCGGCTGCGCGACGAGGTGCGGCAGCTGAAGGACCGCATCCAGGTGCTGGAGCGGGTGGTGACGGACAATCACGGCAGCATCGGTCTCGAACGCGAGATCGACCGGCTGCGCGATCGCTAGGGAGCGGAGCTGTGATGAACGAGGTGAACCTGTACGTGACGCTGGCGGCGTCCGGGCTGGCCGGGCTCGGCATGGTGGTGGCGGCGGGCCTGGCGGGCTGGCGCGATTACCTCGCGTTCCGCCGCCGCGAATTGGACGCCAGGGGCGAGCCCGCGGCGGAGCGCCCGACGGGCAACGCCGGCGCGCGGATCGAGATCGCCGACCTGCGCGAGCGCATCCGCAAGCTGGAGGCGATCGCGGCCGGGGTCGACCTGTGATCCCGGTGTCGCGCCCCGGCGTGCCCATGCGCGCCATGGGGACGGGTCGCGACGGGGCGCTCGGTTGCTCCCGGTCGATGCGGTCCCTAACTGACCGGGCATGCCAAGCCTCGACGACGTCCGTGACGAATACGAGTTCCTCGACGCGGACGACCGCTATCGGCTGCTGATCGATCTCGGCAAGCAGCTCGAGCCCATGCCGGCCGCGCTCAAGACCGAGGCCACCCTGGTGCGCGGCTGCTCTGCGTCGGTGTGGGTCTATCCGATGCGGCGCGAGGACGGCGCGCTCCACTTCCTGGCGGACTCGAACGCCGCGATCACTAAAGGGATCATCGCACTGGTCCTGCTCACCGTGCAAGACCGCGCGCCCGCCGCGATCTCGGCCGCCGACATCGAGGGCGCGTTGGAGCCCTTCGACCTCAAGCGTCAGCTCAGCTCCAACCGGACGCAGGGCGTGCCGAACATGATCGCGCTGATCCGGGAGACGGCGGCGCGGTACGCGGTGGCCTGACGCCCCTCCCCGACCAGCCGGCAATCGGATCGCGCATCGGCGTGAGGTCGGCCGAGGTGGGTCACGCCTGGGCCGAAGCCGTCAGGCCTCGGGTTTAGCCTGACGCCGTTCCTCGGCCACGCGGAGGACGTCGTAAGCCGCCTGAACGGCACGGAACCGCGCCGCCGCGGCTTCGTCGCCGGGCTTAAGGTCCGGATGGCTCTCCTTGGCGAGCCGGCGCCACGAGGCGCGGACCTCATCGAACGACGCGTCGGTCTCCAATCCGAGCACATCGAGCGCGCGCATCTCGTCGCGCGATCGGCTGCCGTCGCCCGAGCCGCCCCAGGCGTAGTGGCCGGCGGACGAGTAGGCCGACCCTTCCCGGCTCTCGCGGGCGGCGCGGTCGCGCGCCTCCTCCGCGCTCAGGCCCTCGAAGTAGTTCCAGCCGCGGTTGTACTCCGCCGCGTGCTGCTCGCAGAACCACCAACGGTCGGGGCTATTGGGCGATTTGGGCGCGGGACGGTCGCCCGGCTCCCGGCAGCCGTCGCGATCGCACAACCGCATGCGCACGGCTTCGCGCTCCGACCCGTAACCGCGCCAGCGGGGAAAGCCCCAATCGTTCGTCCGTCCGCCGCCGCGCGCCATGCGCCCGACATAGGCCGGGCGGCACGGCGCGCAACAGCTTAACGAACTCAAGCACATCGCACCCCGCGCTTGTGAACGTTTGCCGACTGACCTAGGTGAGCGTCACGGTCGCGAGGGCGTTTCGGCGCGCAGCGCGACATGATCACATATCAGGAGCCCGCATGGACAAACGCCGCTCGTTGTTCGCCTCCTGGCGGGCCGACTTGCCCGCGTCGATCGTCGTCGCGCTGGTCGCCTTGCCGCTCTGCCTGGGCATCGCGATCGCGTCGGGCGCGCCGCCCTTCTCCGGCCTGATCGCCGGCGTCGTCGGCGGCCTGGTCGTCGGCGCGCTTTCCGGATCGCCGCTGTCTGTGGCGGGACCCGCGGCCGGCCTCACGACCATCGTGCTCGCCGCGATCGGCGATCTCCCGAGCTATCAGGCGTTCACCCTGGCGGTCATGCTCGCCGGCCTGATCCAGGCGGTTCTCGGGCTGACGCGGTCGGGCGTGCTGGCCGAGTTCGTTCCGTCCTCCGTCATCACCGGCATGCTGGCCGCGATCGGCCTCATCCTCATCCTCAAGCAGATCCCCCACGCGGTCGGTTACGACGGCGACTTCGAAGGTGATTTCAGCTTCTTCGAACAGGACGGCGAGAACACCTTTTCGGCGATCTGGCATGCGCTCGGCTCCGCCGTGTCGCCGGGAGCGGTCCTGATCGCCCTGATCGGGCTGGCCTTCCTGTTCTGGTGGGACGCGAACAAGCCGAAGAAAGGCCCGTTCGCGCTCCTGCCCGGACCGCTCGTCGTGGTCCTGCTCGGCGTCGCGATCAACGCGCTTCTGGGCCTCGTGGCGCCCGCCTTCCGGATCGCGCCCGAGCACCTGGTC
>DASVSW010000147.1:0-7089 GCA_036387895.1 Sphingomonas sp. | reverse complement strand
CGCGCACACGCAAGGCCTGGAGCTCGAGATCGCGGCCCAGCCGGCGCCGGGCCTCGACCTCGCGCTGAGCGGCACGGTGCTGGAGGCGGAGTTCGACTCCACGCTGCCCGAGCCGTTGGCGACGAGCACGGGCATCCGGGACGGCAACCGCCTGCCGTCGGTGCCGCGCTTCCAGCTGTCGGCCAACGCGACCTACACCCGGCCGATCAACGACACGACGGACGCCTTCGTCACCGCGAGCTTCCAGCACGTCGGATCGCGCTACACCCAGCCGAGCGACCAGGAGAACAACCCGCGCACCTTCGTGGCGGGCCTGCCCTTCGGCGGCGCGCCCGCGAGCGCGGCGACCACGATCGACCTGAAGCTGCCCGACTACCAGCTGTTCAACCTGTCGGCGGGCGTCGAGCTCGACCGCGGGCTGTCGGTGATCGCCTATGTCAACAACCTGTTCGACGAGAACCCGCTCCTGTCGTTCGACCGCGAGCGCGGCGGGCGGGCGAGGCTGGGCTTCAACATCGGCCAGCCGCGCGTGATCGGAGTGACGGCGCGGCAGCGCTTCTGAGCGGGACGGTGCCGGCGGCGGGCGCGACGCCCGCCTCCGGCACCGGAGACATCGGCTGGAACCGGCGCGACTCCACGAAACGGGGTATGTCGCGAACGCGGGCCGCATGATGGGAGCGGCGGACCCGCGGGTTGATCCGAACGGCGCGCCGGGCGTTGGGCGGGCTGGAGCCACCCAGGATACGGAGCGCATGATGACGGACACGGCGGCGAATATGGGCACGGCGGTGCAGGCGCGGCGACGCGAGATCGCGGCGGAGCATGTGCTGTTCAAGCTGATCGAGTATGTCGAGGCGCGGCATCCGGGGCTGCTCGACTTCGTGGAGGGCAGCCTCGACCATCTGGGTGATTACGCCCGCGACGAGACCAAGGACGACGAGGCGGTCCGCGAGATCGCGCGCAAGATGTTGCGCGGCGCGCGGGCGGAGATGGCGGAGAAGGAGATGACGGGCGACTGACCTCACGCCCCGCCCGACACCCGCGGTTCATCCGTTCGGGGATAACCTACGTACATCCCAAGAACATCCGCGCGTGACGGCGGCGCGCGGAGCCGCTAAACGGTTGAGCGGCAAAGGAGAAAACATGTCGGGTCGGGGCTTGATCGGTCTGGTGAGCGCCTTGGCGCTGTTGTCCGGCTGCGGCGGGGGCGACGGCGGCGGGGGCGCCGCGCCCGTCGGCACCGGAGCCGGCGCGGGGACGGGCGCCACGCCCGCTCCCACCGCGAGCTGCTCGGTCCGCGAGCGGCAGGACTGGGTCGCGGTCCAGCTGCGCGAATGGTATCTGTTTCCCGAGACGTTGCCCGCCGCGCTCGACCCGGCGGGGTTCGGCACGGTGGACGCCTATCTCGACGCGCTGACCGCGACGGCCAGGAGCCAGCGGCGCGACCGCTTCTTCACCTTCGTGACCTCGATCCGCGAGGAGAACGCGTTCAACTCGTCGGGATCGACCGCCGGCTTCGGCGTGCGGCTGTCCTACGACACGGCGGCGAACCGCGTGTTCGTGTCCGAAGCGTTCGAAGGCGCGCCGGCGCTGGCGGCGGGGGTCGACCGGGGCGCGGAGATCGTCGCGATCGGCGCCACCGCGGGCAACCAGGTCTCCGCCCGGTCCATCCTTCAGGCGGGCGGGCCGGGCGCGTTCGTCCAGGCGCTGGGGCCGAACGATCCGGGGACGACGCGCGTGCTCCGCGTCCGCGACGCGGGGAGCACGGCCGAGCGCGACGTGACGATCGCCAAGGCCGACTTCGCGCTCCAGCCCGTGTCCACGCGTTACGGGGCCAAGGTGATCGAGGACGGCGGGCGGCGCGTCGGATACCTCAACCTGCGCACCTTCATCGAGACGGCGGATCCGCAGCTCAAGCGGGCGTTCGCCGACTTCCGCGCGGCGGGCGTGACCGAGGTGATCGTCGATTTCCGCTACAATGGAGGCGGGCTGGTCCGGACGGGCGACCTTCTGAACGACCTCCTGGGCGGGAACCGGTCGCCGTCCGACGTGCAGAGCTTCACCGCGTTCCGGCCGGAGAAGGCGGACAACAACCGCACGCGCTTCTACCAGCCGCAACCCGAGTCGATCGCGCCGATGCGCGTCGCGTTCATCGGCACCGGGAGCACGGCGTCGGCGAGCGAGTTCGTGATCAACGCGTCCCTGCCCTACCTGCGCGGGAACGCGGCGCTGATCGGGACCAACACCTTCGGCAAGCCGGTGGGGCAGATCGGACTCGATCTGGCGCAGTGCGACCTGCGCCTGCGCGTCGTCGCTTTCGCAACGCAGAACGCGGAGCGGCAGGGCGATTATTACGACGGGCTGGCCACCAAGGTGCAGTCGAGCTGCGCCGCGGGCGACGATGTCGGCTTCCCGCTCGGCGACCCGCGCGAGGCGTCGACGCGCGCGGCGCTCGACTTCCTGGCCGGCCGACCCTGCCAGCGCATCGCGACCGGCGAGGCGCGCTCGCTGTCGCTGGGCGAGGAACGGCGGACGCTGCTGACGCCCGAGCGGCCGGACGCTGCGCAGCGCGAGGTGCCGGGGCTTTTCTGATGCTGTTTCAGCCCGGCTGAAACAGGGCGGCACCGGCCCGCTCCCCCACCCGACCGCCCATCCAGGATACTCTGTGGGCGGTCGGGTGGGGGAGCGGGCCGGTGCCGCTTTCTCCTAACCTGCCACTCCGCTAAGGCGGGGCGATGGAGCGGGGCGGGATCAGCAGGCGGCGGCTGCTCGTGGGCGGCGGGGCCGGGCTGGGGCTGGTCGTCGCCTGGGCGCTATGGCCGCGCGACTACGCGCCCAACCTGTCGCTGGCGCCCGGCGAACACGGGTTCGGCGCGTGGCTGAAGATCGGCGAGGACGGGCGTGTCGTCGTGGCCGTGCCGCAGGTCGAAGGCGGCCAGGGCGTGTGGACCGCGCTGCCGCAGGTGGTGGCCGACGAGCTGGGGGCGGACTGGCGCAGCGTCGCGGTCGAGCCCGCGCCGGTGAACCCGCTCTACGCCAACCCGCTGGGCGCCGCCGAGCTGTTCGAAGGATTGTTCGGCCGCGTGCCCGAGGCGGTCACGACGCGCTTCGTCCGGTCGGCGGCGCTGATGCTGACCGCCGGGTCGAGCTCTATCCGGCAGTTCGAACCCGCGGCGCGTGAGGCCGGCGCGGCGGCGCGCGTGCTCCTGTGCCAAGCCGCGGCGCGGCGGTGGGACGCGGACTGGCGCGACTGCTCGGTCGAGCGCGGCTTCGTGGTGCACGGGGAGAAGCGGCTGCGCTTCGCCGAGCTGGCGGCGGAGGCGGCGGAGGGCGAGCTGCCCGACCCGCTGCCGATCGGGGAGGCGGGGGCGGGGCGTCTGATGGGACGGTCGGTCCCGCGGCTCGACGCGCCCGCCAAGGTCGACGGATCGGCGCGGTTCGCGGGCGACATCCGGCTGGAGGACATGGCGCACGTCGCGGTCCGGGCGGGGCCGGCGGGCGACAGCCGCCTGATCGGGGCGGACCGGGCGGCGGCGGACCGGGTGCGCGGGGTGTCCCAGGTGGTCGCGACCGAGCGCTGGATCGCGGCGGTGGCGAACAACGGCTGGGCGGCGCGGCAGGGGCTCGACGCGCTCCGGCCGCGGTTCGTGACGCAGGGGCGCCCGCCCGACGACGCGGCGATCGCGGAAGCGCTGGAGGCGGCGCTGGAGCGGTCGGGCGAGCGCGTGGCCGAGGTCGGCGACGTGGAGGCGGCGTTCCGCGACGGGGCCACGATCACGGCGGCCTACCGCGTCGGCCCCGGCGTCCACGCCGCGGTCGAGACGGCGAGCGCGGTCGCCGCCTATCGCGACGGGCGGCTGGAGATCTGGTGCCAGACCGAAGCGCCCGGCCACGCCCTGGCGCAAGCAGCCGAGGCGTCGGGCCTGGGTGCGGACCAGGTGGCGATCCACCCCATGCCGCTGGGCGGCGGATGGGGCGCGCGGCTGGAGACGGGCGCCATCGCGCAGGCCGCGCATCTCGCGATGACGTTGCGCCGACCGGTCAACCTGGTGTGGTCGCGCGGCGAGGAGATGGCGCAAGGGCGGCACCGCTCGCCCGCTGCCGCGCGGATGAGCGCGCGGCTGGGCCGGGACGGCGGGATACTGGGCTGGCGCGCGCGGATCGCCGCGCCCGCCACCGGCCGGCGGCTCGCCCGGCGGATGCTCGGGCGCATCGCGCTGGAGGGCTGGCCGGGCGATCCGTACGCGGTCGCGGGCGCCGCGCCGCCCTATCGCATCCCGGCCTATGCGGTGGACCATCACCGCGTCGAGCTCGGCGTGCCGGCCGGCCACCTGCGCGGCGGGGCGCACGGCTATTCCTGCTTCTTCACCGAATGCTTTCTCGACGAGCTGGCGCTGGCCGCGCGGGCCGAGCCCTTGTCCTACCGGATGGGCCTGTTGACCGAGCGGCCGCGGCTCGCGCGCTGCCTCCAGACGGCGGCGTCCCTGGGCGGATGGGACGGAGGCGCCGCGGGCGGCGGGCTGGGGATCGCGTGCCACGCCTTCCGGGGCAGCCACATCGCGGTGCTCGCGGAGGCGCGGCGGGCTGAGGACGGGCGGCCGCGCGTCGTCCGGCTGGTCGCGGCGGCGGATTGCGGAACGGTGGTGAACCCGGACCTGGTGCGTCAGCAGATCGAGGGCGGGCTGATCTTCGGCCTGGGGCTGGCGCTGGGGGCGTCGACGGGCTGGGAGCGCGGATGGCCGACGGTGCGCGGGTTCGACCGCCTGGACCTGCTGACGCTGGCCGACGCGCCGGAGGTGACCGTCGAGCTGATCACCGGCGCCGAGCCGCCGGGCGGCGTCAGCGAGCTCGCCGTGCCGCCGGTCGCGCCCGCGGTGGCGAACGCGTTCCGCGCGGCGACGGGGAAGAGGGTGCGGGAGCTGCCGTTCTCCTGATCTCCTCCCCCGCCAGGGGGAGGTGGCCGGCGCAGCCGGTCGGAGGGGGAGGACCGCTCAACCGTTCGCCAGTCCTCCCCCTCCGTCACGCCTTCGGCGCGCCACCTCCCCCTTGCGGGGGAGGAAATGCTCGGCGACCATCGAGGACCGCCCGGCGGCAGGGACGAAGGTCCATGTCGCATCCGGAGCGATCCGGCCCTAAGTGCGGCGCATGCTGCCCCCTGCCGACCATCCCGCCATCCCGTCCCGCAAGGTGGGCGTACTGCTCATCAACCTGGGCACGCCCGACGAGCCGACGGCGCCGGCGGTGAAGCGCTACCTGCTCGAGTTCCTGTCCGATCCGCGCGTCGTGGAACTGCCCAAGCTCGTCTGGCAGCCGATCCTGCGCGGCATCGTCCTCAATACCCGGCCCAAGAAGTCGGCCCACGCCTATGGCATGGTGTGGACCGACGGCGGCAGCCCGCTGGCCGCGATCACCCGGGCGCAGAGCGCGGCGTTGCAGGGCGCGTGGGGCCCGGACGTCGTGGTCGACTACGCGATGCGCTACGGCCGCCCGGCGATCGGCGACCGGATCGAGGCGCTGAAGGACCAGGGCTGCGAGCGCATCCTCCTGGCGCCGCTCTACCCGCAATATTGCGGGGCGACGACCGCGACCGCGAACGACAAGGCGTTCGACAAGCTCGCGCGGATGCGCTGGCAACCGGCGATCAGGACGCTGCCGCCCTATCACGACGACCCCGCTTATATCGAGGCGCTGAAGACGCTGGTGGAGGCGGAGCTCGAGGCGCTCGACTTCGAGCCGGAGGCGATCGTCGCGAGCTTCCACGGGATGCCGCAGCGGACGCTGTACAAGGGCGATCCCTATCACTGCCATTGCCGCAAGACGGCGCGGCTGCTGGCCGAAGCGATGCGCGACACGCTGAACGGGCGCGAGATGATCACCGCGTTCCAGTCGCGGTTCGGGCGCGACCGGTGGCTGGAGCCGGCGACCGACGCGGTGCTGGAGGAGCTTCCGGCCAAGGGCGTCAAACGCGTCGCGGTGGTGGCGCCGGGCTTCTCGGCCGACTGCATCGAGACGCTGGAGGAGCTGGCGATCCGCGGCCGCGAGTCGTTCGAGGAAGCGGGCGGCGAGCGCTTCGCCTATCTGCCGTGTCTGAACGACTCGCCGCCCGGCGTGGCGATGCTGAAGGCGATCGTCGGGCGGGAGCTTGCGGGCTGGACGGCCGTTCCCTAGCGTCCGGCGCAAACAACGGGAGAGGAACGGCATGGCACGGGTTGCGATCGTGACGGGCGGGACGCGCGGGATCGGCGAGGCGATCAGCGTCATGCTGCGCGACGAGGGCATGGTGGTCGCGGCGAACTACGCCGGCAACGACGAGCGCGCGGCCGACTTCACCCGGCGGACGGGGATCAGGTCGTTCAAATGGGACGTGTCGGACTACGACGCCTGCCAGGAGGGCTGCCGCCGCGTCGCCGACGAGGTCGGGCCGGTCGACGTGCTGGTCAACAACGCGGGCATCACGCGCGACACCACCATCCTGAAGATGACCTATCAGCAGTGGCGCGAGGTGATCGACACCAATCTCGGCGGCTGCTTCAACATGGCCAAGGGCGTGTTCCCCGGCATGCGCGAGCGCAAATGGGGTCGGATCGTCAACATCGGCTCGATCAACGGGCAGGCGGGCCAGTACGGCCAGGTCAACTACGCCGCCGCGAAATCGGGCATCCACGGCTTCACCAAGGCGCTGGCGCAGGAGGGCGCCAAGTTCGGGGTGACGGTGAACGCGATCGCGCCGGGCTATATCGACACCGACATGGTGGCCGCGGTGCCGGGCGAGGTGCTGGAGAAGATCGTCGCGCGGATCCCCGTCGGGCGGCTGGGCGGCGCGCACGAGATCGCGCGCGGTGTGGCGTTCCTGTCTTCGGAAGCTGCCGGCTTCGTCACCGGGTCGACGCTGAGCATCAACGGCGGGCAGCATATGTACTGACAGAGGTAGACGCGGCCACGACCGCGTCGGTGCGGGCGCTCGCGCCCGCAACCTTCGGCTCGGCCGGCGGGTCGGCCGCGCCACCGGGCGAACCCGTTCGACCCTCGCCTGCGCGGGGGCAGGCTGGCGGCGGCTCCGCCGTCGTCGGAGCCGGTCTGTAATCCAGG
>DASVSW010000146.1:0-3758 GCA_036387895.1 Sphingomonas sp. | reverse complement strand
ATCCGCTCGAACAGGTTGCACGAGGCCGGGTAGAGCGTGTTGTCGAGATCGAAGATCCAGGTCTGGATATGGGCGAGCGCCGGGATCATGCCGCGGCGTCTAGGAGCGACGGCCGCGGGCGGCAAGGCCGGAGCCTTCCGGCCGTTCCGGGCGTATGGCGACGAGGGGAGCGCGGCTCCCGGACAGGGAGGGCGTGGGCGATGCGCGACCGGCTGATGTTTTCGAGCGCGGCCGCGCTGGCCCTGGCCGCGTGCGGGGGCGGCGGAGGCGGGGGGCGATCGGCCCCGCCCGTCGCGACGCCCGCGCCGCCGCCGGCCCCGGCGCCGAGCCCGACGCCGACCCCTGCGCCTCCGCCGGTTCCGAACGCCGATTCGCCCGAGTACCGCGCGACGGTGGGCGCGGTGTCGATGAACGCGCTCGCCGCCTACAACCGCGGGGCGAGCGGCGCGGGCGTGTCGGTGGCGGTGATCGACTCCGGGCTCGACGTCCAGTCGGAGGAGTTCGCCGGGCGCGTCTCGTCCGCGTCGCAGGACCTGACGGCCGCGCGCGGGATCGACGACGAAGGCGGCCACGGCACCGCCGTGTCCTTCACGCTGGCGGGGCGGCGGAACGGCGCGGGCACGCACGGCGTCGCGTTCGACGCGACGCTCATCGCGCTCCGTGCCGACCGGCCGGGCTCGTGCAATCCGGCCGCGACCGACGACGATGACGGCTGCGCCTATCCGACCAGCGCCATCGCGCGCGGCGTCGACATCGCGCGGGAAGCGGGCGCGCGCGTCGTCAACATGTCGCTGGGCGGCGAGGCCATGCCCGCCGACCTGCGCGCGGCGATCGGCCGGGCGACGGCGGCGGGGCTGGTGATCGTGATCTCGGCGGGGAACGAGGCCGAAGCGGAGCCCGACCCCTTCGCGCTGGTGGCGCTCGACGCCGCGGTCGCGCGCGGCCAGGTGATCATCGCCGGTTCGGTCGGCGAGGGCGGCGCGATCAGCTCGTTCAGCGACCGCGCGGGCTCGGCATCGGCGCAGTACCTGGCGGCGGTCGGCGAGCGCGTGCGCGCGCCCGACGAGGCGGGAACGGCGTTCCTCTGGTCGGGCACCTCCTTCTCCGCGCCGCAGATCTCGGGCGCGGCGGCGCTGCTGGCGCAGGCCTTCCCCAACCTCTCGGGCGCGCAGATCGTCGAGATCCTGCTGTCCACCGCCCGCGACGCGGGGGCGCCGGGGACCGACGCCGTTTACGGCCGCGGCGTGCTGGACCTCACCCGCGCGTTCCAGCCGGCGGGCGCGACGACCGTGGCGGGGAGCGCCGCCGCCGTCTCGACCGCGGCGAACGGCGTGCTGTCAGCGCCGATGGGCGACGCGCGGGGGCTGTCGGCGGGCGCGGTGATCCTGGACGGCTATTCGCGCGCCTTCGCGATCGACCTCGCGCGCACCGTCACCCGCGCCCGGCCGGTCTCGAACCTGACGGGCGCGCTCGCCAACCGGGCGCGGTCGGTCGGGCTCGCGGCGGGGGGTATGAGCATGGCGGTCACGATCGCGCCGCGAGGCCCCGGCCGCGCCGACCTCCGCCACGCGGCGCTGACCGCGTCGGACGCGCAAGCCGCGCGCGCCATCGCCGGATCGGTCACGCAGCGTCTCGGCGCGCGCGCCGCGTTCGGCTTCGGCTTCGCCACCGGCGGTCAGGCGATCGCGGCGCAGCTCGCCGGGGCCGCCGAGCCCGCCTTCCTCGTGGCGAACGCGGGCGGGCTCGGCTTCGACAGCCGCGCCGCGAGCTCGGCCGCCTATCGTCAGCGCTTCGGCGGCTGGGGCGTGACGCTGGCGGCAGAGGCGGGCGACGTGCTCCACCGGCGCGAGGAGGAGCGCGCGGGCCTGTCCTACTGGCGGCGCGCCGGCTACGACTGGGTCGCGCTCGGGCTGGACCGGCGCTTCGGCCCGGTCGCGACGTCGCTGACGGGCAGCCGCCTCGTCGAGCGCTCCACCATGCTCGGCGCGAGGCTCGGCTCCGCCTTCGGGAGCCCGCGCGGGGTCAGCTGGTTCGTCGACGCCGGCGCGCGGGTCGAGCCGGGCGGCGGCTGGACGATCGGCGGGACGATGCGCCAGGGCTGGACGCGGGCGCGGCTGACCGGGATCGAGGGCGGCGGCGCGATCCGCTCGACCGCCTGGAGCGTCGATGTCGGCCGCGACGGCGCGTTCGTGGGCAGCGACAGCCTGGGCCTGCGCCTCGCGCAGCCGTTGCGCGTGTCGGGCGGGGGCTTCGGCCTGATGCTGCCGACGAACTGGAGCTACGCCGCGAACGCGGTCGACGCCTGGACGACGCAGCGGCTGGACCTGACGCCCTCGGGCCGCGAGCTAGACCTGGAAGCGCGCTACGCGCTCCCGCTCGGGCCGGGCGAGTTCCAGACCAACCTGTTCTGGCGGCGCGACCCGGGGCATTTCGCCGACCTGCCCGACGATCTGGGGATCGCGATCCGCTACGGCTTCGCGTTCTGAGCGAGGGCGTCCAGCCCCGCCTTCACCGTTATCCTGAACTCGTTTCAGGATGACGGTGGTGAAAGGAAAGCTATCCGTAGAGCCTCACGATGCATCTCGCCGCGGCGGCAGGACGCACTACCTTCCCACCCATGACCCGCCTCTCCTTCCTCGACCTCGTCCCCGTCCGCGAGGGCGCGACCGTCGCTCAGGCTCTGGCCGACGCCGCCGACCTCGCCGCCCATGCAGAGGCATTGGGGTTCGGCCGCTACTGGGTGGCCGAGCACCACGGCATGACCGGCATCGCGTCCGCGGCGACCGCGGTGGTGATCGCGCATATCGGGCACGCCACCCGAACGATCCGGATCGGCGCCGGCGGGATCATGCTGCCCAACCACGCGCCGCTGATCATCGCGGAGCAGTTCGGCACGCTCGACGCGCTCTTCCCCGGGCGGATCGACCTGGGGCTGGGCCGTGCGCCGGGCTCCGACCAGCGTGTCGCCCGCGCGATGCGGCGGACGCTGGAGAGCGACCCCAACGACTTCCCGCGCGACGTGATGGAGCTGCAGAGCTACTTCGCCGACGACGGGGCGACCGGCATCCGCGCGACGCCGGGCGCGGGCGCGCGGCCGGAGATGTGGATCCTGGGGTCGAGCACCTATGGCGCGCAGCTCGCGGCGGCGCTCGGGCTGCCTTACGCCTTCGCGTCGCACTTCGCGCCCGACTCGCTCGACATGGCGCTCCGCATCTACCGCCGCGACTTCCGCCCGTCGGCGCAGCTGGCGAAGCCCTACGCCATGGCGGGGCTGAACGTCTTCGCGGCCGACACCGACGCGGAAGCGGAACTGCTCGCCAGCTCGCAGCAGCAGGCGTTCGTGGCGCTCCGGACGGGCGCGCCCCGCCAGCTGCCCCCGCCGGTCCCCGGCTACGCCGAGAGCCTGGGCGAGCAGGGCCGCGCGGTCCTCGACCACGTCCTCCAATGCTCCGCGATCGGCTCCCCCGCGACCGTCGCCCGCGGCGTCGCCGCCTTCGTCGAGCGCACCGGCGTCGACGAGGTCATGGTCGCCAGCGCCATCTACGACCAGGGCGCGCGCAAGCGGAGCCTGTCGATCACCGCCGGCGTGATGGAGGAGATGCGGGCGGCGGCGTGATGGTCCCGATCTCCTCCCCCGCCAGGGGGAGGTGGCCCGCGCAGCCGGACGGAGGGGGAGGACGCTCAGACGTGTGAGCGGTCCTCCCCCTCCACCGCCTTCGGCGGTCCCCCTCCCCCTGGCGGGGGAGGAATAGGGCTTA
>DASVSW010000145.1:0-1589 GCA_036387895.1 Sphingomonas sp. | reverse complement strand
GGTCGCCGCGAAGGCTCGGGATGATGCAGAAGCTGCAGCGATGGTTGCAGCCTTCCGAGATCTTCAGATAGCTGTAGTGGCGCGGGGTCAGCTTGACCGCGGTGTCCTCGACGGCGCCGCCGGGGACGAGGTCGAGATAGGGCGAGCGCTGGACGGGGGCGGCGGCGTGGACGGCCCCGACGACCTGTTCGTACTGGTGCGCGCCGGTGACCGCGAGCACGCCCGGGAAGCGCGCGCGGATGGCGTCCGCCTCCTTGCCCATGCAGCCGGTGACGATGACGCGGCCGTTCTCGGCGATGGCCTCGCCGATCGCCTCCAGGCTCTCCTCCTTGGCGCTGTCGAGGAAGCCGCAGGTGTTGACCAGCACGACGTCGGCGCCCTGGTAGTCGGGCGACATGGCGTAGCCCTGGCCGCGGAGCGCGCCGAGGATTCGTTCGGAGTCGACGAGGTTCTTCGGACAGCCGAGCGAGACCATGCCCACGCGGGGCGGGGAAGGAAGACGAGTTGCCATGGGAACGCGCGCACATAGGGGAAGGCGGGCGGATTTTCCAGTTGCCGCAACGAGGCCCGGCTCCGCCTCCTCCCGTTCGACCTGAGCTTGTCGAAGGGCAGCTCTTCTCTTTACGGCTGGAGGCAGGATGGCGCTTCGACGAGCTCAGCGCGAACGGAGGAAGTGGTACCCGACATGGCGGACAAGATGCTCGCGATCGGCCTGATGTCCGGCACGTCGCTCGACGGGGTCGACGCGGCGCTGATCGAGACGGACGGCGAGGCGTTCGTCCGGCCGGTCGCGTTCCGCGGCGAGCCTTACTCGGACCAGGCGCGCGCGCAGCTGGCGCAAGCGACGGCGCTTGCGCTGAGCTATGACCGGCCGCGCGCGAGCCCGGAGATCGTGGCGGCGACCGAGCTGATCACGCGCACCCACGTCTTCGCGGTGCGCAAGCTGCTGAAGCAGGCGGAGATCGCCGCCGACGCCGTGGGCGTGGTCGGGTTTCACGGCCAGACGGTCGCGCATCGGCCCGACCGCGGCTGGACGTGGCAGATCGGCGACGGCGACGCGCTGGCGGCGGCGCTCGGGATCGACGTGGTGTCGGACCTGCGCGGGGCGGATGTGGCGGCGGGCGGGCAGGGCGCGCCGATGCTGCCCGTCTACCACCGCGCGCTGGCCGGCGGGCTGGAGCGGCCGGTGGCGATCCTGAACCTGGGCGGCGTCGGGAACGTCACCTATGTCGCCGACGACGCGCTCCTCGCGTTCGACACGGGGCCGGCGAACGGGCTGGTCGACAGCTGGGTCGAGGCGGGGACGGGCGCGCGCTACGACGCGGACGGCGCGCTGGCGGCGCAGGGCCAGGTGCACGAGGACGTGCTCGCGACCATGCTCGACCACCCCTATTTCGATCGGCCCGCGCCCAAGTCGCTCGACCGGAACGACTTCACGATCCAGCCGGCGCGCGGGTTGTCGGCGGCGGACGGGGCCGCGACGCTGACCGCCTTCACCGCCGCCACGGTCGCCGCCGCCTTCGAGCAACTGCCCGAGCGGCCGCGCCGGTTGCTGGTGGCGGGCGGCGGGCGGCGCAACCCGACCATGC
>DASVSW010000144.1:0-5618 GCA_036387895.1 Sphingomonas sp. | reverse complement strand
AACTTACGGCTCAGGCCGACTTTGAGATTCGAGACACCCATCCTAAAATCATGGTTACTGCCCCGGACACCTTTCCGGAACGTCAACGGGCAGGTTCTTTTGCGCCATAAGGGCGGGAAATGGCGGAGCGGGAGGGATTCGAACCCTCGATACGGTTTTGCCGTATACTCACTTTCCAGGCGAGCGCCTTCGACCACTCGGCCACCGCTCCGCAAGATAATGCCTGGAAGGCGTGCGCCCTATCGCCGCACGGGGCGGGATGCAAGGTTGCAGGCGGGATGCGCCGCGGCATAAGCTCGCGGCCATGATCTCCGCGCTCCTCGTTCCGCTCCTCGCCCAGGCGGCGGCCGCCCAGTCCTCCGGCCGCACCCAACCCGACGCGCGCGCGCCGTCGGAGATCGTGGCGGCGGCGCCCGCGTCCGAATGGGTGGCGATCCGGCCCGACGACCTCCTGGTCATGGAGCTCGCTCCCGACGCCGCGGGGCGGCCGCGGCGCGTCACGATCCAGCTGATGCCGCCGCCCTTCGCGCAAGGGTGGGTCGACAACATCCGTACGCTGGCGAAGGCGCATTGGTGGGACGGGCTGTCGGTCAACCGGGTGCAGGACAATTACGTCGCGCAATGGGGCGACGCGAGCGAGAAGAAGCCGCTCCCCGCGGGGCTGCTGACGTTGACGGAGCGTGACTATACGGCTCTGGTGCCCGAAGAAGCGTACGGCGACATTGGACATCAGAGGATCGCGCGCGAGAACCTGCGGGCCGGCAGCAAGACCGATGTCGAGCCGCCACGATCTCGGCGGGATAACTATGCTTGGGCAGTATGGCATTGGAGAGGATGGCCGCTCGGCGTCGACCTCATACAGGTAAACGATGCGACACGCTCGGCGGCATGGCCCGTCCACTGCTACGGGATGGTCGGCGTCGGACGGAACCTGTCGCCGGACACGGGCACGGGCGCGGAGCTCTACGCGGTGATCGGGCATGCGCCGCGGCACCTCGACCGCAACATCGCGCTAGTCGGGCGGGTGGTGGAAGGGATCGAGCACCTCTCCTCGCTGCCGCGCGGGACGGAGGCGCTGGGCTTCTACGAGACGGAAGCCGAGCGCACGCCGATCCGGTCGGTGCGCCTCGCGAGCGACCTTCCGCAAGCGGAACGGCCGCGGTTCGAGTATCTGTCCACTGAAGGCCCGAGCTTCGCGGCTTACGCCGACGCGCGGGCGAACCGGCAGGACGCGTTCTTCATCCGGCCGGCGGGCGGGGCGGACATTTGCAACGTGCCGGTACCGGTGCGGCGGGCGAAGTAGGTACGAAGGGGACCGTCACGGGAGCAAATCCCGTGACGTCGAAGCTCGGCGGAGCCGAGCCCGGCCGGCCTTGGCCGTCTCGCGAACGGCTTCGCCGATCGCGTGCGGCCTAGCGGCCCACCCAGTCCGCCACTTCCGCCGCCACCCGGTTAGCCGCGTCGTTGAGCGTGGCGCCCGCGAGCGCGGCGTCGATCTCGCCGCCCAGCGCCACCCGTGCCTCGAAGCGGCGCGTCTCCAACGCCGCGGCGCCGGGGCGGAGGAGCTGGGCGTCGAACGTCACCACCGCCTCGCGCGTCAGCGAGTCCAGACCGAAACGCCGCAGCTCGCCGCCGAGCCGCGCGCCCGGGTCGACGAGCGCCGGCGCGTTGGTCAGCGCCGGTCGGCCAGTTCGCGCGGTGATGGTGTCGCCCAGCAGCCGCGCGAAGAGACGGGCGGGCGGCTCCGTCCACTGCGCGTCGGGGACATAGGCGATGCTGTTCGCGGTCGCCTGGACCGGCACGCGCGGCGTCGCGAGCGAGGCGGGCGCGGAGAGCGACGCGATCGTCACCGTGGCCCCGGCGCCCTGGGCCTGGCCGACCGGCACGGGCGTCCGCGCCTCCAGCGTCAGCAACGAGGGCGGCGGGCTCGCGCCGAAGCTGATGCAGCCGCCGAGCAGGAGCAGCGGGGAAAGGAGGATGGCGTGTCTCATGGCTCCGTTCACTTCCCCTTGTAGTCGGGCAGCTTGCCCTGCCCGATCAGCGCGCCGGCGCCCTGGCTGTCGACCTTCTCCGCGACGCTCGCCAGCGCGTCCGACGTGCGGCGGAGGTCGCGGACGAGCTGGTTCACCTCGGGCAGCGTCTGCTTCGAGAAGGCCTGGACGCCCGGCTGCGCGTCGCCGACCACCGTGTTCAGCGTATCGGCGGAGCGTTGCGCGGAGGCAATCGTGCGGTTCAGGTTCGCGATCGTCGGCTGGATGTCGTTCGCGAGCACGCCGTTGGTGGTGTCGGCGAGTTCCCCGATCTGCTGCGCCGCGTCGCCCGCCTGCTGGATGGCGACGCGCGTCTGCGCGAGCGTGGCGGCGATCTCCGGCCCGCGGTCGGCGAAGCTGTCGGTCAGCCGCTGAGTGTTCTCCAGGATGCCCGCGACCGACGCCTGGTTGCGGTCGGTGAGGAGGCCGGTCAGCCGCTCGGTCAGCGTCGACAGCCGCTCGAGCAGCTGGGGCGCGGAGTTCAGGATCGCGCCTAGCCCGCCGGTCCGCGTCGGGATGACGGGCACGCCATAGGGACACTCCGTCTCCGGCCGCTGCGCCGGGCAGCTGATCGGCGCGGCGCCGCGCCTGGCGCCGTCGAGCGAGACCTGGCTGACGCCGGTGAAGCCGACCGACGAGATGCTGGCAGTCGTGCCTTGCAGGATCGGGATCTCGTCGGGCACGCGGATGCGGACGCGGACGAACTGCGGATCGGCCTTCCACAAGGCGATCTCGGTGACCTGGCCCGACGGCACGCCGGCGAAAGTGACCTGGGAGCCGCGCGCCAGTCCTTCGACCGCCTGCTTGAAGAAGATGTCGTACTCGCGCTGGTCGCCGGTGCCGAGCCGCGCGATCCACACGGTGAACAGCCCCAGCAGCGCGAGCAGGATCAGCACCACCGCGCCGACCAGCACATGGTTGGACCGGGTCTCCATCAGCTCGTCATCCTTTCGGGCGCCCGTTCCTGCGAGGCGCCATTCGCGCGTCCGCGCGGCTCCTTCGCGTTTATGGCGGCGCGGCCGCGCGGGCCGCTGAAATACTCGTTGATCCAGGGGTGGTCGATCGCGATCAGCTCCGGGATCGTCCCGATCGCGATCACCCGCTTGTCCGCCAGCACCGCCACGCGGTCGCAGATGGCGTGGAGCGTGTCGAGGTCGTGGGTGATCAGGAACACCGTCAGCCCCAGCGTCCGCTGGAGCGACCGCGTGAGCTCGTCGAACGCGGCCGCGCCGATCGGGTCGAGCCCCGCGGTCGGCTCGTCGAGGAAGAGGAGCTCGGGATCCATCGCGAGCGCGCGGGCGAGCCCAGCGCGCTTCTTCATGCCGCCCGACAGCTCGGCGGGGTATTTCGGCCCGGCCTCGGGCGGCAGGCCGGTCATCACCACCTTGAATGACGATATCTGGTCGAGCATCACCTGGCTCAGCCCCGGGTAGAACTCGCGGAGCGGCACCTGGACGTTTTCGGCCACGGTCAGCGTCGAGAACAGCGCCCCGCCCTGGAACAGCACGCCCCAGCGGCGGCGGACGTCGACGGTGTCCGCCTCCTCGCGGTCGAGCGTCGGTTCGCCGAACACGGTGATCTCGCCCGCTTCGGGCTGCTGCAGCCCGATGATCGAGCGCATCAGCACCGACTTGCCCGTCCCCGACCCGCCGACGACGCCGAGTATCTCGCCGCGCCGGACGTCGAGGTCGAGGCCGTCGTGCACCGCCTGTCCGCCGAACGCGTTGCGCAGGCCCCGCACCCGGATGATCGGGTCGCCCTCGGCCATCAGTTCCACCCCAGCCAGGTGAAGAACACCGCGAAGAACGCGTCGAGCACGATCACGAGGAAGATCGCCTGGACGACCGCGGCGGTGGTGCGGCTGCCGACCTGCTCGGCGTCCGATTCGACCTGCATGCCTTGGAAGCAGCCCGCGATGGCGATGATCGCGCCGAACACCGGGGCCTTAATAAGGCCGACATAGAGGTCGGTGATCGGCACCACTTCGCGGATGCGCTGGATGAAGGTGACGAACGGGATGTCGAGCGTGGCGTAGCTGAGGAGCGCGCCGCCGAAGATCGCGACCACCGAGGCGTAGAAGCCGAGCAACGGCATGAGCACGATCGTCGCCAGCGCGCGCGGCACGACCAGCGCCTCCATCGGCGACACGCCGATGGTGCGCATCGCGTCGATCTCTTCGGTCAGCTTCATCGTGCCCAGCTGCGCGGCGAAAGCGGAACCGGAGCGGCCCGCCACCATGATCGCGGTCATCAGCACGCCGAGCTCGCGCAGCGTGATGCGGCCGACGAGGTTGATGGTGAACACCTCCGCGCCGAACTGGCGGAGCTGGACGGCCCCCTGCTGCGCGATGACGATGCCGATCAGGAAACTCATCAGCCCGATGATGGGGAGCGCGGACACGCCGACGACCTCGAACCGGTGGACCACCGCGTTGAAGCGGAAGCGGCTCGGATGGCGGATGACGCTGGCGAAGGCGATGGTGGTCGCGCCGAGGAATCCGAGCAGGCCGTAGAGCGTATGGAAGGCGGTCGTCGTCGCCTGGCCCATCTCGCCCAGCACGCGCGTCAGCGGGCTGACGCGGTGCGGCCGGACGGCGACGGGCTGGTCGGCGCGTTCCACCTGCTCGAACAGGTGGCGGTCGTCGGGCCCCAGCCCCTCGACGGCCGCGCCGTTCTTGGCGGCGAAGCGGTGGACCACCCAGGCGCCGATCGTGTCCAGGCGGCTGACGCGCGACAGGTCGACCCGCGATACGGACCCCGTGAAGCCGTTCAGGCGATCGGGCAGGTCGCCGAGCCGGGCCAGCGACAGGTCGCCGGTGAAAGCGAGCGTGTCCCCGGTCGCTTCGAAGTCGGCCATCGCGCTCATGCCCGTCGCTCATGCGGGAAACGCGGCGGCGCGGCAAGCCGCGCGGGCTTCACCGCGGGAAAGCGGCGCTTCGTCCCCCGGCGCCGTCCTGTCACAAAGCGACGTCGACCGTGTGGATCAGCAACCCGACCAGCCCGCCGACGATCGTGCCGTTGACGCGGATGTATTGGAGGTCCTTGCCCACCGCGTTCTCCAGCCGGCGGGTGATCGTGTCCGCGTCCCAGCCGCGCACCGTCTCCGACACCAGCCGGACGATGCCATCGCCGTAATCGGCCGCGATCCCCACCACCGCGCGGCGCGTGAAGCGGTTGATCGTATGCCCGAGGCGCTCGTCGGTCTGGAGCGTGTGGCCCAGCTGGCGCAGCATGTCGCCGAGCTTCCCCGCCATGACGCGCTCGGGGTCGCGCGCGATCTTGAGCAGGCCGGCGCGCGCCTGTTCCCACATCCCGTCGAGCCAACGCTGCACCGCCGGGTTGTCGATCAGCTCCGCTTTGAGCGATTCGACGCGCAGCCGCGTCTCCGGGTCGTGCTGCAGGTCCCAGGCGAGCCGGTCGAGCCCGTCCTCGGCACGTAGCCGGAGCGGGTGCTGCGGGTTGCGCGCCATCTCGCCCAACAGCTTGTCGAGGCCGTCGATGATCCGGTCGGACAACGACTCGTCCAATCCCGTCCAGCGCAGCACGCTCCCTGCGCGCTCGTGGACCATGGTGCGGATCAGGTGCTCAT
>DASVSW010000143.1:0-13122 GCA_036387895.1 Sphingomonas sp. | reverse complement strand
GCTTCGCCGCGGCGCGATCCGATCGCTATCTGCTTTTCGATCGAGGCGTCGGCTGGCGCACGCACGCCATACGCGACCCACACCGCCGACCCGACGACACCGCCCTCCACCCCTCCCGCCACGCTTGACGCTCCCAAGCTCGCCCGCTAGTCACGCGACTGATAATCACTCTCAGTAGCGGGGAACAGGGGTGCGGCGGTCGGTTCTGGTTCGTCATCTGTTGGGCGCATGCGCCGCGGCCGCGTTCTCGTCGCCGGCGCTCGCGAACGACGCCGATCCCGTTGCGCCCGATCAGACCACCCCCGGCGAGGTGGTCGTGACCGCGTCCAGGTCCGGCGCCCCCGTCGAGGAGCTGCCGGTCGCGGTGACGGTGCTCGACGAGGCGGAGCTGGCGGAACAGCTGACGCGCTCGGGCGACATCCTGCGCGCGCTCGACTTCACGGTGCCCGGCCTGAACCTGTCGGCGGGCGGCCGGTCGCAGTGCCTGACCCGCGTCCGGGGCCGCGTGCCCGCGTTCCAGATCAACGGCGTGCCCGCCAACCAGGACCTGCGGCCGTCCAACTGCAACTCGGCGTTCCAGATCTCCCCCTTCGCGATTCAACGGGTCGAGGTCGTGCGCGGCGCCACCGCGCTGTTCGGCGCCGGCGCGCCCGGCGGCATCGTCAACCTGATCACGCGACGCGCGCGCGGCGAAGCGCTCGAGCTCGACGCGGTCGCGCAGACCGGGTTCAACCCCGACGATTCGAACGGCACGTTTCAGACCGATCTATACGCCGGCGCGGGCCAGCGGGTCGGCGCGTTCGATTACTATTTCGGCGCCGCTTACCAGGACTACGGCGTCGGGCGCGACCCGGACGGGAACCGCGTCGTCGGCACCGCCTTCGACAGCGTGGCGCTGAACGGCAGCCTGGGCCTGGAGGTCTCGCCCGCGGTGCGGGTGCGGCTGACCGGCACCTTCTACAACGAGGATCCGGGCCGGGAGTACAACGTCTCGGGCGCGGACGTCGACGCGGGCGCGACGTTCCCGCGCGTGATCGCGGTGACGCCCAACCCGTTCCGCAGCCAAGGCGACGACCGGCTGCACACGCTGGCCCTGTCGGTCGAGGCGGACGACGTCCTCGGCCAGAAGCTCCTGGCCTCGGTCTTCAGCCAGGCGCAGCGGTTCCGGCAGCGGGCCAATTTCCAGGACGCGAACGCCGGCGAGCCGGACTTCTTCTCCGACGACCGCGAGAACTCGACGCTGGGGACCCGGCTCGCGCTGGCGCGGAGCTTCGCCCTGGGCGGGGCGGACCTCCGAATAGAGTACGGCGTCGACTGGCGGCGCGACAGGCTGCTCCGGTTGCAGCTCGATCCGGAGGACCCCGCGACGCCCATCGGCTTCATCGCGCCGGAGGTGATCCTGTACCAGACGGGGCTGTTCGGGCAGGCTAACGTCGGTCTCGGGCGGTTCCGGTTGTCGGGCGGCTTGCGGCAGGAATGGTATCGCGGGCGGATCGGGCGCGAGCTCGCCGACCAGGGGCTGTCGGGCACCGGCACGCCCGGGCGCTTCAAGGGCGCGGAGCTGCTGTTGTTCAACGCGGGCGCGGTGTTCGACCTGAACGGCAGCGCGCAGGCCTACGCCAGCTACAATCAGGGCGCGGAGCTGACCCAGCTGGGCCGGGCGGCGCGGCGCGCGCGCGATCCCGGGCTGATCAGCCCCGAACCCGCCAAGTCCGAGCAGTACGAGCTGGGCCTGCGCGGCCGGTTCGGCGCGGTGGGCGGGACGCTGGCGGGATTCTACTCCTACTCGGCGTCGGCGTCCCTGGTGCAGCCCGACCCGTCCTGCGCGGGCGAGAGCTTCTGTCCGCTGATCCCGCTCCGCGTGCCGCAGAAGGTGTGGGGAGCCGAAGGGACGCTCGACTGGGCGGTGACGTCCCGGTTTGACCTCGGCGCGCTCTTCACCTGGCAGCGCGGCGAGATCTTCGACGAAGGTCTGGACCGGTACGTGCCGTTCGGCGTCGACGTCGTGTCGCCGACGCGCGTCGCGGTGCGCGCGAGCTGGCGGCCCGACGACCGGCTGACGCTGGGCGCTCAGGCGAGCTACGCCGCCAAGGCCGAGTTCTTCTCGCCGTCCGAGCAGGAGCTGGGCTTCATCAACACGCCATCGCTGTTCCTGGCGGACGCGTCCGCGTCGTTCCGGATCGGGCCGGGCGAGGTGACGGCCGCGGTGACGAACCTGTTCGACCGGCGGTTCCAGAACCTCACCCAGGCCGCGGGCGGCTTCACGCCCTCCTTGGGCGAAGGGCGGCGCCTGACGATCGGCTATCGCCTGGGGATCGGCAGGCGGTGACCCTCCTGCCGGATCCGGTGCTGATGCGCGCCACGGCCGATCCGGCCGTCGTCGCGCCGCGCGCACCGGCCGGCAAACCTCGCCGTCGCCTCGCATGGCGTCTCCACAGCCTGTTCGGGCTGAAGCTCAGCCTATTCCTCGCCTTCGTTTGCCTGACGGGGGCGGTGGCGACGGTCAGCCACGAGATCGAATGGCTGCTGCTCCCCGAAGTGCGCGCCTCCGGCCCCGCGACGGGGGACCGGTGGGGCCGGATGTGGGAAGTGGCGCGCGCCGCCCATCCGGACGGTTGGGTGCGCGGCGTCGGACCCTATGACCGGTCGGACGCGGGCTATTTCGGCAAGGCCGCGGGCGTGGCGCTGCCCGACGGCCGCGAGGTGACGGTGATGGTCGACCCCGCGACCGCGCGGGTCACCGGCGAGCTCGCGGGCGTGACGTTCCACAGCTTCATGCGCGGGCTCCATTACTACCTGTTCGCGCCCGGCGATTGGGGCTTCTACCTCGTCACGTCGCTCGGGTTCGTGCTGGCCGGATCGCTGGTGACGGGAATCCTCGTCTACAAGCGTTTCTGGCGCGGGCTCGCCAAGCAGCCGCGCTTCGGGCGCGACATGCGGACCTGGATGGGCGACCTCCACCGCCTCGCGGGCGTATGGTCGATCCCGTTCGTGGCGCTGATCTCGACGACGGGCATGTGGTACCTCGTCGAGCGCGCGGGCGTGGCGTGGGAGACCCCGCCGCCCCAGGCGAGCGCGTCGCGGATCCAGCCCGACGCGGCGACGGTCGACTCCTGGGTCGCGACCGCGAAAGCTGCGATGCCGGGCCTGGTGATCACGGGCGTGTCCCTGCCCTGGAGCGATGGCGAGCCCGTGACTGTGCAGGGCGAGTGGCGCGCGTGGCTGGTGCGCGAGCGGACCAACGCCGCCTATATCGATCCCGTGACCGGGCGGCTTCTGGGCCTCAGGGTCGCGCACGAGCTGCCCGCGACCGAGCGCTGGGTCCACACCGCCGACCCGCTCCACTTCGGCAACTTCGCCGGCTTGGCGGGCAAGCTCCTATGGGCGCTGTTCGGGCTCCTTCTCACCGGGCTCGCGGTCAGCGGGGCGGTGATCAACGGGCGGCGGCTCGCCGGGGCGGAACGGCCGGGCGTGACGCGGTCGTGGCGCCGGGGACTGGGCGCCGCCATGCTCCCGTCGCTCTTCGTGGTGCTCGCGGTGCCCGCCTGGTTCTACCGGACTTGGGACAGCGGCGCCGGCGCGGCTGCGACTCCGGCGGGCGTGGTCGAGGCGGGCGGGCGGACGTTCCGATTATGGGCGACGCCCGAAGGCTGGTGCGCGACGACGACCGGACCGCCTCCCGCGTCGCTCACCTTCCGCTCGGGCGGGGAGACGGCGGAGGCGTCCTTCGACGCCGGACGGTTCTGCGCCGAGGCGCGGCGCGACGTCGTTCCGACCCTAGAGGTCGGCGCCGGCTGACCGGGTCGCGCCGCGCTGAGGGCCGTTCCGGCGCGGTCGAGAAAACCGCTGTCCTACAGCCCCCGACCTGTGCCAGCACGATCCCCATGAGCCCCATCCTGCTCCGATCGTCGGCCGACCCCGTGAGCGACGCGCCTCCGACGCGCCTCCGACGCGCCACCCATCCGACACTGACGCGACGCCTACGCGCCCGAGCCGCGCCGTCCACGCGGCGCCTGCGCGCCCGAGCCGCACCGTCCACGCGCCTGCTCCGCGCCATCGACGCGCCTCCGGGCGCATGTTTCGGGCCGGGTTTTGGGTCTAAGTCACTGATTTCGCCTGCGGGACGGTGTCGGCGGCGGGCGCTTAGACACGTTCACGCCTATACCATCCTCAACTTCTTCGGTTCGACCGATCGCGCTCGCTCGCGGCGGAGCCGCGCATGATCGCCGGCTTCGACCTCGACGCGTTCGTCTCGGCGACGCTCGCGGAGGATCTGGGCGAGGCCGGCGACATCACCTCGGCCTCCGTCATCCCGGCCGACGCCCGCTTCACCGGCGTGATGGACAGCCGCGACGCGATCACCGTCGCCGGGCTGTCGATCGCCGAAGCTTTCTTCCGCCGGTTAGATCCCGATGTCCGGATCGAGCGGCTCGTCGAGGACGGCGACCGCGTCCCCGCCGGGACCGACCTGATGCGGCTGGAGGGTCTCGCCCGCGCGCTGCTCACCGCCGAGCGGTCCGCGCTCAACACCGTCCAGCACCTGTCGGGCGTGGCGACGATGACGCGCGCGTATGTCGACGCCATCGCGGGCACGGGCGCCACCCTGCTCGACACGCGCAAGACCATTCCCGGCCTCCGCCTCCTGGAGAAATACGCCACGCGCATGGGGGGAGCGCGCAACCACCGCATGGGCCTGTGGGACGTGGCGATGATCAAGGACAACCACGTCGCGGTCGCCGACGGGGTCGCCGAAGCGGTCCGGCGCGCCCGCGACGCCGGCATCGCCAACGTCATCGTCGAAGTCGACCGCCTGGATCAGATCGCCCCGGCGCTCGACGCGGGCGCGACGCACCTCCTGCTCGACAACATGCCGCCGCCGACCTTGCGCGAGGCGGTGGCGCTCGTCGCCGGCCGCGTGCCGACCGAGGCGTCGGGCGGCGTCCGGCTGGACACCGTCCGCGCCATCGCGGAGACGGGGGTGACCTACGTCTCCGTCGGCCGTCTGACCCAGTCCGCGCCCGCCGCCGATATCGGTCTCGACTTCCGCCTGTGACCGGGGCAGCAGGCGACGCCATGGACAGACCGCCTTCCGTCGGCCGCTTCGAACGGCTCTGGTTCGCTTCGATCGGCTTTTGGGGCCTGGGCACGCTGCTAGCATGGGAGCGGGTCCAGAACAGCCTCCTCGCCGACCCACGCACCGGCGCGGTGGCGGGCTGGGCGCAGCCTTTCTGGGTCGGCTTGATGGCGGCCGTCTCGCTGCTGGTCTGGTGGCTCGCGGCTCGGCGCGCGAGCGTCGCGGGCAAGTGGCTGGCCGTCGGCGTCGCGGCGCTCAGCGCGATGCGCGCGCTCCTGACCCTGGTCTCGCTCGTGGGGGGCGGCCGCAACCTGCACATCCTGTCCCAGGCCGCGGGCGTGATCGCGGCCCTGCTCGCCGTCCTCGCCGCCGCCGCGCTGTTCCGGCCCGACGCGAGCGCCTGGTTCGGCGAGTTCGAGATCGACGAGGACCAAGAGGCGCAAGCGTGATCCGGCTCGCGCTGACCGCCGCGGCGCTGCTCGCGCCCGCCGCCGTGGAGGCGCAGGCCTATCGCTGCGCGATCCCGGACGAGCCGCTCCGCGTCCGCCCCGACCTGCCGACGCCGGGCCAGCCCAAGCGCGTGCTGCCGATCGGCGGCTACACGCTCGCGATCACCTGGACCCCGCAGCATTGCCGCCGCGACAGTCGCGACGCCTCGTCCCGCTTCCAGTGCGGGCGCGGCAACCGCTTCGGCTGGACGCTCCACGGCCTCTGGCCGGACGGGCAGGGCAAGACCTGGCCGCAATATTGCCGGCCGACGGGGCTCGTCCCTCAACCCGTGATCCGCGGGGCGCTGTGCGCTACGCCCTCGCCGCAGCTGATCCAGCATGAATGGGCCAAGCACGGCACCTGCATGACGGGCTACACGCCCGCTACCTACTTCCAGCAGGCGACCGCCCTCTACGGCCGGCTGCGCTACCCCGACATGGACGCCCTGTCGCGTGGGAGCCTCACCGCAGGCGGGTTCGCCGCCGCCATGGCGCGCGCTAATCCGGGGCTCGCCTCGACGATGATGCGCGTCACGGCCGATCGCGAGGGCTGGCTGGAGGAGGTCTGGATCTGCCTCGACAAGCGCTTCCGCTACCGGCGCTGCCCCGCCCACCAGGGCGGCCTCCCGGCCGCGGCGCCCGTCAAGGTCTGGCGCGGCCGTCGATGACGACGCCCGCCGGATGATGGGTGTCGAGGTGGCGCTTGAGCATCCGGAGGTTGCGCGTGTTCGACCGGAACGCGAAATCCGCCAGGTCGCCGACCACGGGGATGAGGCCCAAGACCGTGTCCAGCCCGACATTGCCCATCATCCGCGCGATCCGGAACTTGGACACGCCCAGGTTGCGCGCCTCCCAGACCATCCACGCGCCCAGCACCGCGCCCGTCACGTCGCCCAGCACCGGCACGAAGCCGATGATCGTGTCCAGCCCGACCGGCCGGTTCAACCCCGGCACGACGAACAGGCGCTCAAGCACCTGCTCCATCGCCTCGACCCGCCGACGGACGGAGGCCGGATCGCGGCCGAGCGGCAGGCGGTCGAACAGGGCGGGGTCGATGCGGGGCGTCATCGCGTCTATCTGGCCTCGGGGCGCAGCCGGTTCAACGGATGCCAGGCGCGCGCGTTGGGCTGCCACTGGCGTAGCCGCGGCGACACGAGCGACCATCGGAACGGCCGGGCGATGGGGATGAACGCGCCGTCCTCCGCGACGAGCCGGTCCGCGCGCGCCAGCTCGACCGCCCTCTGGGCCGGCGTGGGTGCGAGGCGTGCCGCCTCCAGCGCGTCCGTCGCCTCGACGCTGCAGGGCTGGCACGCCGTCGCCAGATACCAGCGCGCGCTGTCGTACGGCGCCACCTCGTCGACCAGCCGCAGGTCGGCCGGCGCCGACCAGGCGACGCGTTCGGACGCGACGCCGATGCTGGCGAGCGACGCGGCGATCCGGGCGTACAGCGACGTCGCTCCCGGCCCGGCGGGCAGCGCGACACGCAGTCGGACCGGCTCATCCGACTCCGCCACCCGCGCGCGCGCCTCCGCCCGGCGTCTGCCGAGAGGCAGGGCGGCCCAGGCCGGGGGAGGAGGTGCCACGCCGTTGTACAGCGCGTCGGGCAGGATGCGCTCCGCGGGCTCCCAGGCCGGCGCCACCGCCGCCGTGATCGCCGTCCGGTCCAGCGCCTGCGACAGCGCGATCCGGTTCGCGGCGTCGGCCAGGAAACCGTCGCGGCTGGTCACCGCCAAGCCGAACAGCCCGACCGCCGGGTCGACACGGACCTCCGCCGGCCTGATCTCGACGGTGGCGAGCAACGGCCAGTCCGCGAAGCCTCCGCCGCTGACCAGGTCCGTCCGCCGGGCGGCGTAGCGCGCGATTGCCTTGGCCGCGCGTTCCGGGGTCAGTTCGACCTCATCCTCGGGCCGCGGCTCGACCGGGTCGGCGGTCGGATCGGTCGCCGGACGCAGGACGGGGCGAGGCCGGTCGTCGATCAGCCTCATCGGGCCGGTTCCGCCGATCTTCGCTCGGGCGACAGCCAGCTCGGGCTGGGCGAACAGTTTGAGGAGGTCGGGGCGTTGACGCTCGAGCCGTACCTCCAGCACCTGAGGCGTCATCGACACCACTTCCCGGACCGCAGTCAGGTATGGGCTGAGCGGATTGCCGGCGAGCCGGCGGCGGAGGGCCGCGGCGACCTGTTCGGCGGTGACCGGGCGGCCGTCTGCCCAGCGGGCGGGACGGATGCGGAAGATGTAGCTCCTGGCCTCGTCGGTGACGATCCAGCGTTCCGCCAGACCGGGTTCGACCTGCCCGGCGGCGTCGAAACGGACCAGGCCCTGCTCGGTCGCGTCCGTCAGCAGGCGCGTCGGAAAGGACAGGCGGCGCGACGGGCGCTCGGACTCGATCGCGCTGACGACGACGGGGCCGCTATCGGGACGGCGGTCGCAAGCGGTCGCCGGGAGGAGGGCCAGGAAGCCGAGGGTGGTGCGGACGGCGGGACTCGAACCCGCACTCCAGGGGAAACCGATTTTAAGTCGCGTCATGCGGCGTTCCCGAACGTGCCATGATCATCCCAACCGGTTGAACTTACGTCGCTTTCACGCTCTGTTCGGGTGCAAGAACATTCCCGGAATGCCCGTGTAATTCCCGGCCCGATTACACACGAATTGCGGCTGGCGGGAGCGTCGGAGGAGGGTAGGGTGGTCAGCACCGCCACCGGCTTACGGAGCCCCGTCGTGAAGGTCTACCTCGCCCGCCTGAACGCCAAGCGGGAGAACTCCCGAAGTAAGGTTTCGATAGATGACACGTTAGCGGTCGCCGGCCCTTTCCGCCGACGGGCAGCTAGCGAAGCCAATAGCTTGCCGGTACCCTCGAGTGGCTCATGCCTGACAACAAGAATCAGCACTACGTACCGAGGTGCCATCTCAAGCCGTTTTCGCTGAACCGGGAAGGGGTAGCGATCAATCTATACAATCATCCCCGGGACATCATCCGGGGAGGCGCTCCGATCGCGGGCCAGTGCGCTAAATCCTACTTCTACGGAGAGGACCTGGTAATTGAGCGTGCCCTGCAGAAACTTGAAGGTCGATATGCGGCGGTGGTCCGCTGCGTAGAAGCCGACGAGCCGCTGGACGCGGCCGACGCGGCGTTCCTTCGTGACTTTGTGCTGCTCCAGTGGTGTCGAACAGACGGAGCGCTCCGGCGCCGCCGCGAGGTGATGCAGGCGATGGACGATGCGGCCCGGCGAGGGCTCGAGCACATTGAGCGCGATGCTTCGGACATGTCGCAAATCGCACTGATCAGTGGTTCACTTTCGGTGTGGGCGAGCGCCGGTGAGGACGTGAAAGACTTGCGCGTCCTGATACTACGGAACCACTCCGGAATAGAGTTCGTCACTTCTGACGATCCGGCCGTGGTGACAAACAGGGTATTTTTACAAAGAATGCGCGATCCCAACTTCGGCATTGTCAATGTCGGAGCACTGCTGGTCATGCCACTCAGCCCGCGTCGCGCGGTAGTATGCTATGACCATGATTGTTATGCGCCGATTGGTCGATCCGGCTCCTATCTCAATGTTAATCGCCATCAAGATGCGGCAGCATTTAACGAGTTTCAGTACCTCAATGCCATCTCAAACGTCTACTTTGCCGGACCGATCGCAAATGGAGAGCGTATTCGGTCGGCATTTGCGGCAATCGCGGCCCGTCGTCCTCCCGAGCGTTTCCGCATGTGGCAGGGCATCAGTGAAGGAATTGCGGGCGAGTTCGAATGCTTTCGCCAGATCGCAGAGGGTGAAGAGATCGACCCGATGACGACCCGCATACAATCATTCTCACCGATCTACCCCTGTCCGCAGCACTGGCTGTCCGTATTGCCGATGAGGGCTCGGCTGTCCGGTTGGGTGAAGCCCGGTGCGGTTGGAGGCCCGATACGGTTCAGTCGAGCTAAGCGGCATCGGGGTATGGAACGCGTCAGCATTGGTCACCGTCCGATGCCTCATCGAGGAGGGCGACTACCCGATCGGATGTATCACCACCTGTCTCCGAAAGAGCTTCGAGAACGGACGGGGTCGGCAATACCGATTGCAGCACGAAACGACGCTATCGCGAGCGACGAGCACCCGTAGTCCTTCCAGCGTCGATGTTGCCAACCCAATCCGCCGACGATGAGGCAGAATATGGGGGATGGGCTACATAAGGTACCGCGATAAGGGGCCGGTGGGAGCCTCGCGGATCAGCGCGCTACCAGGCGGTCGCGCCCATCTCCTCAAGCCACGAAGTCGACCGATCGTCGCGGATCATGTCGATCATGCGGAAGCCGTGGCTGTTGCCTATCTCCTCGTCAAGCGATCGAGGACCGAACTGGCTTGCGTAGTCGGCAACGACTCTGCTCCTGAACTGCGGTGCTTGGCTCACGATCTGGTCGACCGTCAGCTGGCCTGACGCTACCGCCAGGCACATGTCCGACACGACATCATCGGCTATGTCAGGCGCGAGTCCGCGGCCGATGGACGTCAGAATGTGCAGGTAAAGCGGGTTCGACAACGGGGATATGGGTGGCCCAGCGGGCTTTGCTCTGGCCTTGGTCGAGCGATGCCGTTGCGCACCCTCTACCGGCGGCAGAGCTAGCGCGGCGCGCCACTCCCAAATTCGTTGAGGGGAGAGGCCTAGGTCCTTCGCTATCTCGCTGTCGTTCCGCCCATCAGCATAGAGGACGAAAGCTCTCACCCGTCGATCGGGACCGAGTTTTCTATACAGGCGACCACTTGGAAGACGCCGAGGGTTCTTTCGGGCGGTCCCCGGACGGCGTAGATCGGGCTGATCACGCAACATCTGCGTTCGCCATCGCTCCGCCGACTTCTCCGAGACGTTCATCTCCCGGCTTATCAACCGAGGGCTGATGCCCCGCTTGAGAAGGTTGAGGCATCGCAGTTTCAGTTCAGGCGTCACCGCGGCGAAGCCGGGGGCCGCCCTGCCGTTTCGTCCTTGCGGCATGTTCGGCGGCAAGTTGCGTACCCTACGCCATTTACAGATGCCTTTGGCCCGCACGCCTTCGCTCGCGCCAATCTGGACGTCGTTCAGACCTTGTCGATATAGCGCGATCCGTCGAAGATCTGTCGGTGTCTGCTTGGGAGCGGGCCGCGGAGGCGGAGGGTTGAGAGGAAGCCCGTTACGAAGGCGCCATTCGCGAATCGCTGATCGAGCAACGCCTTGGACACGCCCAATTGCAGTGTCCCCAAGCCCGCTCTCGTACAGCTCGCGACGTTCCTGAAGGCATGTACGGACCATAATGCGCCTATCACGTTTCCGCTCAGCTTCGAGCACGACGGCACTTCACGGCCGATGTCGTCGCCGGCTGTTTCGAACCATGGATCACGCGGTGATCTAGCGGCCCCGCGGCGGAGCGTGCGCTTCTCGGATGTCCGGATGATGACGGTATGCAATGGCCAGGAGGGAGGCCGTTGTAGCTTCACGCCCGCGATGGCCGCTGCTGCCGTCCCCGCTGAGGCAGGCAGGATGATCTTCAACCGCGGACAGGCATTCGAGGCCTTAGCGGGTGCTGGCTTCCGCTAAGCTCAGCATTTTGAGTTCCAATGTCCGTTTTGGGTGGTTAGCGGACGACCGTGGAACGTCCGCAATGGGTGGTCAGCGGGCTTACTTCTCGCCGAGCCAGGCGCGTGTCTGCCGCATGTCCTCGTCAGCTTCGTCCAATGCCGCCTCGATCCGGGCGGCGGCATCAACCAATGCCGCCCAATCGAGCCCCTTTCCCTTCACGCTGCCCGAAACGTAGAGCATGCGGCCCCCGCCACCTGTCGCAATCACCTCGGCCACAAGCTGCTCGTCTGAATACAGTTCGGCGGTAGCTGTTCGATCGCCTAGCGGCTTGGTGATCCGGTACGAAAACATGGACGGATTGAACGTCGTCGAAGTCCACTTCGTCAAGCGGCGCTGCCCAGTCCCGGCGTGAATGTCCGCTATGGGTCGAGAGCGAACATTCGTCCCAAGCTGTGGCAAACGGAAAGGGCACTCCGCCGCAACGACGAAGCGCCCCAAGCAGTCCTAGTCGGCAAACCTTCAGTGCGCCCGCAGCGCCTCCTGCCAGGCCCTGCACGTCTCGGCGTAGTTGACCGGGCCTAAGCTCTGATCCGCGCCGTACACGGGCCTGGGAAGCTTGATCCCGTCCGGCCGGCTCTCGTCCAGCTCGCCCCGGTCCAGTGGATCGCCAGCGGGGTCGTCGTCCTCCTCTTCGGGATCCGGGTCTAGCCCGTCGATATGGTCAATCATCCGCGCGACAAGGCGGGACAGGACGGGCCGCGGTAGGCTCGGGATGGTGGCGAGCAGCGCGTCCAGCGGGAGCGGGGCGGGCTGGTGGAAGCGGGCCGCCATCTTCATGCTACCCCCTCCAGTATCTCCCGCGCGATCCAGGCCGCTTGGCCGGTCGCCTCGCAATCCGGGTTGATCGCGTGAAGCTGCAACACCCAATCCATCGCCGTGCGGCGCTGGGCTTCGGGGGAGGCCCGCAACAGGCAGATCAGCAACGCCAGCTCGGGGGTCCGCACGATGCCCGGCCTGGGCTTCGCGTCGCCTTCGATCGGCAGGCGTCGGATACCGCGCTCCGCGAGCGCCGCGGCGGTGAGGCTCGGGTTGACGATCGGCGCGCGATCGGCGGTCGAAAGCCGCACGACGGTGGAGGCGGCCGAAGCCGCCCCCGTGTTCACGACGGCGCTCATCGCCGCACCTGCGCTTCAAGGTTGCGGATGACGCCGAACACGATCTCCTGATCGCAGTCGAGCGTGTCGGCGAACGTCTCGACCTCCGCCAGGTCGGCGCGGCGGATCGCATCGGTTTCGGCGCGGTCCTCCTCGGTGGCGACCAGCCCGCCGCCGAACGATAGCGCGACCCACAGTTTGGCGAGGATGCCCGCGGGCGTCTCGGCGGGAAGCTTGTAGACAAGCATGTCCGCCTCCTCGAACATCTTAGCGGCTCCGGGTGAATGGCGTTCGCCGCTGAAGAACCGGCCGCGCTCCTCGATCATGGCGAGCGCCATCTGGCGGTCGTTCCATGCGGTCAGCAGTTCAGCGTCCGGGGAGTCGTCGGGGACCGGGAGCATCGCCAGGTCAGCGATTGCGGCGGCCGGGGAAGCGGTGGCGATGATGCTCGCCAGGGTGGGGGCTGCGCTCGCCATGGATCAGCCCTCCCGCGTTGCGAGGTGGCGAACGTCGGCGAGTATGTCTGCGACATACTCGGGCGGGATGTCGCACCCGTCGTAATCCTTCATGATGATCTCGATCTTCTCGCCGAGGTCGCGAAGGTTGCGAACGCGGTAGATCGTCAGCGCGTTGAGCGCTTGCGACTGAGCGGAGAACGCCCCGTCGTTAGTGGCCTTCGCGGGTCCGACGATGCGGTCACGCAGGGCGTCTCGCTCCGCCTTCCACGCGGCATGATTGCGCTCATAATCCGCCCAGGCGACCTTGCGCGCCGGATCGCGGCCAAGCGCCTTGATCTCGTGCAGCGACATGCTTTCGAAGTTGTCGGGAAGCCCGGAGCCCGGATCGGTCGGCTCGGGCGGCAGCGCCTT
>DASVSW010000142.1:0-3358 GCA_036387895.1 Sphingomonas sp. | reverse complement strand
ACAGGCATGAACCCCAACCTGTAGCCGACGACCCCTTCCCGCGCCGCCCGTCCTGCTCGGCCGAGGGCCGACGGGTTCCGGCGGCGCGCCCTCCGACTCCTGGTCCGATCGACGCGGACCTGCGTCGTCGGCCCGGCGGTCGCCGTCTTCGACAAGTCGCTGATCCCGCTTGATCAATCCCATCCCGCCACGCAATAAGCGTCCCATCTTGGGGGGAGCAACGGATGTACGTCGGCGGCAGCAGATTTGCGGCGGGGGATCAGGTCGCGTTGGGCGGAGCGGGCCTCACGTCCGCGGGGAACGCGAACGTCGCGCGATTGGCGAACGGCGGCTTCGTCGCGGCCTGGAGCTACGGCTTCGACAGCTCGGCGATCCAGATCTTCGATGCGGACGGCGCTCCGTCGGGGCCGATCCGCGAGCTGAGCGGTAGCAAAGGGCAGCCCGACGTTTCCATTCTCGCAGGTGGTGGCTTCGTGCTCAGCTGGTCGGCGCGGGCCGACGGCGACGTTTCCGGAATCAAGGCGCAGACGTTCGACGACGCCGGCGAAGCCGTGAGCCCTGTGATCGCCGTCGATGTCGTGACGGCAGGCAATCAGAGCCAGAGTGAGGTGGTCGGGCTGGCGAACGGCGGCTTCGCGGTCGCTTGGACCGATTACGGGACGTTCGCGCAGCCGAGCACCGTCAAGGCGCGGCTGTTCGACGCCGCGGGGCAAGCGCTCGGAGGCGAGATCCAGGTCACCAATCCGTCAGGCCCTGATGACTTCCGTCCGGAGATCACGGCTACGAACACCGGCTTCGTCGTGAGCTGGGGCAGCGGCGTCGCGTCGAGCGGATCGATCGGCGCCATCGGCGCGCAGACGTTCGATCTGGCGGGCAACCGTCAAGGGTCGGAGATCAGGCAAGAGGTGATCAACGGGGTCACCCCCTTCGGCTCGTCGCTCGCGGTTCTGAAATCCGGGGTCGTCGTCTTGACCTGGACGGACCGGATCGACGACGTCCCCGTGATCTCCGGGCGAATGTTCACCGCCCAAGGAGTCGCGTCCGGGAGCAAGTTCCAGATCGCGGGGTCGCCGGCGAGCGGCGCCGACTTCGCCAGCGTCGCCGCGCTCGACAGCGGCGAGTTCGTGGTCGCCTGGCACGCCGGCATCGCCCGCGGGAGCGACACCGCGCGGGGCACGAGCATCGAGGGACGGCTGTTCGACGCGTCCGGCTTGCCGCTCGGCGGCGTGTTCACGGTCGGCGAGTCGGTCGGACCGGCGCAGACGTCCCCGGATGTGAGAGCCTATGGCAGCAACGACTTCGCCATCGGCTGGACCCAGACAGACGGTTCGAGGAACGTCGTGCAGGTGCGTCCTTTCCTGTCGGCGCGCGAGGAGACAGTGATGAACGGCACGACCGGCGACGACACGCTGCGCGGCACCATGGGCGACGACCGGATCAGCGCGCTGGCGGGCAACGACCTGGTCTTCGGCAGCGCCGGCGGGGACGTCGTCGACGGCGGGGCCGGGTTCGACCGACTCCAGTTCGTCCTGAGCGACGCCGCGGCCTTTTCGCCCACCACCGGCCCCCGCAGCTTCACGATCGCCAACGGGTCGATCACCGGCGCAGGCGGGCTGCTCGCGACGAGCTTCGTGAATATCGAGAGCGTCCGGCTCGACCTGCGCGGCAGCGACTTCGGCGACGTCGTGGACGGGAGCGGACAAGCGCAGACCTCGCCGCCCACCTCCTTCGAGTTCCAGCTCGGCGGCGGCGACGACCGGGTGACCGGGACGGCGGGCAACGATTCGATCGTCGGCGGGCGCGGTCGGCTGACCGCCGACGGCGGCGCCGGCAACGACCTCGCGCTGTTCGCGGCGGATGCGGCGGCGGGCGAGGTGACGATCCGGCGCGCGGGCGACCGCATCGTCGCGACGCAGAACGGTTCGGAGATCGCGTCGCTCCGGCAGATCGAGCGCATCCAGGCGGACGCCGCCGATCGCGCCTCGACGGCGGGACTCCGGGTCGACGCCGCCGGGCTCGACGTCGCGGTGTTCATGCCCGACACGGCCGGGATCGACACGCTGGTGGGCGGCGCGATGGCCGACATCTTCTTCAGCGTCACCGCGTCCGACGCGGTAGGACAAGCCGACCGCTACACCGGCGGCGGAGGCGCGGACGTGTTCGACTTCCGCCGCGCCGCCAAGGCGATGGACGGCACGGTGATCACCGACTTCGACGCGGACGACCGCGTCCGGCTGGACTCGAGCGGCTTCCCCGTGGACGGGTTCAACCTCCCGATCGGCTCGTTCATCGTTCGGGGAGCGTTCACCGGCGAGGCGGGCGAGATCCGCTACCGCTCGACCGCGTCGGCGACCTTCGTCGAGATCGACGGCGACGGCGACCGGGTCGCCGACGCCACCCTGACGCTGAACGGAGGCCCGTTCGCGCTCGGCTTCCTGGGCGACCCGACCGGCCCGTACATCGCCGTGCGTCCCGGCGTCGTCGCGATCAACGGGACGGAGAACGCGGACACCATCACGGGCGGAGCGGGCGACGACGAGATCGCGGGGCTCGGCGGCGGCGACCAGCTGGACGGCGGCGCGGGCCGCGACGAGCTGTACGGCGACGCCGGCGACGACCGGCTGAACGGCGGCGACGGCGAGGACCTGCTCGACGGTGGCGCGGGCGACGACGTGCTGACGGGCGGCGCGGGCTTCGACCGGATCGACGGCGGCGACGGGAACGACGTGATCGACGGCGGCGCGGGGTCGGACTTCATCGCCGGAGGCGACGGCGACGACCGCATCGTGGATGTCGCGGACCCCGGCATGTTCGGCCAGGCCACTATCGACGGCGGCGGCGGCTCGGACGTGATCGAGGCGTCCGGCGGCGTCTTCTCGCTGATCGGCGGCGGTTATTTCGACGATGACGACAGCGTCGTCGACGGTGACGACCGGCTGACGCTGACCAACGGCGGGGCCGGATCCTCGCTGGACGGCGGCGACGGGGCGGACGTGCTGCGCGCGACCGGGACCGGGTCGGTCTCGCTCTATGGCGAGGATGGCGACGACGACATCGCCTATGCCGGCTTCTCCTTCGCCGGTGTCTACGGCGGCGCCGGGCGCGACCTGATCCGGCTGGCGAGCGGGGACGTCTTTCTCGGCACCGGCGACGGGGCGGACGTGGTGCTGATCACCACGGGCGCGCGGAACGTCTCCGTGTTTGACTTCGCCGCGGGTGAGGCCGGCGACCGGATCGACCTGTCGGTGTTCGGGGCCGACCCCTTCGGTCCGGGCGGCCCGCTCGCGATCCGGCAGGTGGAGTCGAGCACGCTCATCACGGGGCCGAACGGCCTGAACATCTCGTTCTTCGACACGCT
>DASVSW010000141.1:0-5409 GCA_036387895.1 Sphingomonas sp. | reverse complement strand
TTGTTCTGGTCGGAGGCGAGCTTGGCGATGAACTTGTTGTAGCTGACGCCGGCGGACGCGGTCAGGCCCGTGGTCTCGCGGATGCGCGCGCGGATGCGTTCCGCGATGGCGCGGGCGGAGCCGAGGCCGTGGCGATCCTCCGTCACGTCCAGATACGCCTCGTCGAGCGACAACGGCTCGACGAGATCGGTGTAGTCGCGGAAAATGGCCCGGATCTGCGCGGAGACGGCGGCGTAGGCGTCGAAGCGCGGCGGCACGAAGACGAGGTCGGGGCAGCGCCGCAGCGCGGTCGCGGACGGCATGGCGGAGCGGACGCCGAATTTCCGCGCCTCGTAACTGGCGGCGGCGACCACGCCTCGCCCGCCGCGTCCGCCCACCGCGACCGGGCGGCCGCGCAACGCCGGATCGTCGCGCTGTTCCACCGACGCGAAGAAGGCGTCCATGTCGACGTGAATGATCTTGCGCGTCATCGCGCGCCGAAGATAGCTGGAACAGGCGAGGGTTGCGATTCCGTTCGGCAGCGGCTGAGGACGCGGCTAGAAGGGCGCGATGCAGGAAGGGGCAGATGTCTGGCGCGTGGCGCGCGCCGACCGCGTCGCGGTGATCGTGGACGCGGACGCCTATTTCCGCCAGCTCCGCGCCGCGATGCTGCTCGCGCGCAAACGGATCATGCTGGTCGGGTGGGATTTCGACGCGCGCATCAAGCTCGACGCCGAGCACCGGCTGCCGGGCGAGCCGCGCACGGTGGGCGCGTTCGTCCGCTGGCTCGTGGAGCGCGAGCCGGAGCTGGAGGTGTACCTGGTCCGTTGGGATCTCGGGGCGCTCAAGGGCCTGTTCCGCGGCGGCAGCGTGTTCACGCTGTTCCGCTGGCTCGCGCACCCGCGCATCCGGTTGAAGCTGGACGCGCACCATCCGACGGGCGCGTCGCATCACCAGAAGATCGTCGTCATCGACGACTGCCTGGCGTTCTGCGGTGGCATCGACGTCACCAGCGAGCGCTGGGACACGCCGCTCCACCTCGACGACGAACCTGGACGGCGGACGCCCAACGGCTGGCGGTACAAGCCGTGGCACGACGCCACGACGGCGGTGCAGGGCGATGCGGCGGCGGTGCTGGGCGAGCTGGCGCGCGACCGCTGGCGACTGGCGGGCGGCGGAGAGCTGGAACCGGTCGGGCCGCTTCCCCCTTGCTGGCCCGGAGGACTGGCCGTCGATCTGGAAAACGTCGAGATGGGCATCGCGCGCACCGTGCCGGCGATGCCCGATCAGGAGCCTGCCTACGAGTCGGAGGCGCTGTTCCTTCGGCTGATCGCCGGCGCGAAGCAGTGGCTGTACATCGAGAGCCAGTATTTCGCCTCGCGTCGGATCGCGGAAGCGGTGCGCAAACGGCTCGACGAGCCGGACGGGCCGGAGATCGTGATCATCAACCCCCGCCACGCGCAGGGCTGGTTGGAGCCGCTGGCGATGGACACGGCGCGGGCGCGGCTGATGACGGCGCTCGGGCAGCGCGACCGCGCTAAGCGCCTGCGCATGTACCATCCGGTCACGACGGGCGGACGCGACATCTATTGCCACGCCAAGATCCTGATCGCGGACACCGACGTCTTGCGGGTGGGATCCAGCAACATGAACAACCGCTCGCTCCGGCTCGACACCGAGTGCGATCTGGTGATCGAGGCGAAGGACGAGGCGACGCGGGCGATGATCGCGCGGCTGCGCTCGCAGCTGCTGGGCGAGCATCTGGGCGTCGCGCCGGCGGAGGTCGACCGGGTGCTGGCCGAGACGGGATCGCTGATCGAGACCGTCGAGCGGCTGCGCGGGTCGGGCAAGACGCTGGAGCCGTACGAGGCGCCCGACCTGGGCGCTGTCACGCGCTGGCTGGCCGACAACGAGGTGCTCGACCCCGAGGATCCGGTCGAGATGTTCGAGCCCTTGTCGCGGCGCGGGCTGTTCCGCCGCCGGCTGCGGCGTCCGACTAGGCGATAGCGCGGGCGGCGTCGCGGACGAAGCGCGCCGTCGCGTCCGGGTGGGAGACGGGGAGCATGTGCCCGCCCTCGGTCAGCTCGAACCGCGCGTTGGGCAGCTGCTCGGCCGTCAGGCGGCCATGATGGTCGGGGTCGAGCAGGTCGTCGCCCCGCCCGAATAGGATGGACACGGGCATCCCGATCTCGCCGTAGCGCGGGACCATGGCCGCGAGGTCGTCCTTCGACGCCGCGATTTCGAACATGTTCGCCTCCATGTTCCCCGGCCGGAGAGCCAGATAGCCGCCGCCACGTTCCTGGAAATCGTCGGGTACGGGATCGGGCGCGAAGACCGGCTTCAGGGCCACCGACCCGAACAGCCGCCCGAAGGGGACGCCGTAGACGCGCGACAGGAGGGTGCGGGTGACCCGGCTCTCCTTCTGGAGGACGCGCAGCGCTTCGGGCGCGCGGTCGAGCGGTTGGGTGAGCGGCGCGATCAGCGCGAGACCCCCCAGTCGCGACGGCGCGGCGAGCGCGGCGGCGAGTGCCAGGGCGCCGCCCAGCGAATGGCCGACAAGGAGCGGGCGCTCCAAGCCAATCTTCTCGATGAAGCGGATGACGAGGCGGGCCTGGGCGCGGATGTCGGGCCGCTCGCCCGGCGCGGCACTCGAATAGCCGGAGCCCGGCCGGTCGAGGGCGATGACGCGGAACTCGTCAGCGAGGCGCTCGGTCAGGGCGTAGGTGAAGTTGCGGAGTTGCCCGCCCAGCCCGTGGACCATGACGATGGCGGGACCGGAGCCCCGGTCGACATAATGGAGGCTCGCCCCGTCGACCTCCAGCAAGTCGCCGTCCCGCGGCGCGCGGCGTTCGGCGTCGCGGGCGAGGAAGCCGGAGGCGAGCGACAGGCCCAGGGCCGCGCCGCCCAGCCCCAAGGCGGCCAGGCCGAGGCGGTTCACGGGCGAACGGTCGTTCTGATGCTGGGTCATGCGGTGCTCAAGATCGCCGCGCGGGAAAAGTTCCGCAAGCGAAATGGTCGGGGAGAGAGGATTCGAACCTCCGGCCCCTGCCTCCCGAAGGCAGTGCTCTACCAGGCTGAGCTACTCCCCGACGGAGTCCGGTCGTCGACGCTTTCGGGAGCCGACCGGTGAGCTTGGAGGCGGGCCTATAGCCACCGGTCCGGACGGGCGCAAGCGTCATCGGCGGGCGTCTAGCGGGGCAACGACGGTCACGAACTTTTCACGAGGCGAGCCGGGGCGCGCAGCCGCTGCCTCCGCCCGATCGATGCGCCGCCGGTCGCGGAAGGTGACGACGTCGACCTTCGGCGACGCGAGAAGCGCTTCCAGGCCCGCGCGTCCGCGCTTGCCGCCCCCGTCCTCCAGGTCGGCCGCGATGAGTTCGACGATCGTGTAGCCGTCGGGCCGGTTGGTGCCGATGGTGCCCGTCGGCCCGCGGCGCGCCCAGCCGACCGCGTAGAGGCCGGGGGCGATCCGCCCGTCCTCGTTGGCGAAGCGGCCGAGCTTGGCGTCGTACGGCACGCCGTCGATCGGCGGGGTGCGGTAACCGATGCAGCCGACCACGAGGTGAGCAGGCAGGGCGTAGGTCCCGCCCGTCCCGACCGCGCGACCATCCGCTTCGACGCGGGTGAGCTCGATGACGACCCGCTCGACGCGGCCCTCGCCTTACACCGCGACGGGGGCGGCGTGGAAGTCGAGGACGATGCGGACCGGCTTTGACGGGCCCCAGGCGCCTAAGTCGCGCAGGTAGGCGACCGGCTTGCATAGCCCGGGCTCGAGCGCCGCGTCGGCTTGCGCCGGCGGCAGGTCGGCGGGATCGACGACCGGGTCGGCGCGGGAGAGCTGGCCCAGCTCGCCCAGCTCCTTGGGCGCCATCGCGATCTGGTGCGGGCCGCGTCGCGCCAGGACCGTGATCGTCGACAGGCGGAAGCCGGCCAGACGCCCCAGCGCATGGGCGACGATGTCGGAGCCGGCGAACTCTCGCGGAGACTTGGCGAGGATGCGGGCCACGTCGAGCGCGACGTTGCCCGCGCCCACGATTACCGCGTGCGCCCCGTCGAGCGGAGGGGCGAGGTCGGTGTGGTCGGGATGGCCGTTATACCAGCCGACGAAGGCCGCGGACCCGATCACGCCGGGAAGGTCGTCGCCGGGAACGCCGAGCAGCCGGTCGGCGGGCGCGCCGGTCGCGAGCACCACGGCGTCGTACAGCTCGCGGAGCTCGGCCAGCGTCACGTGCGCTCCGACGGTCACGTTGCCGACGAACCGGACGTTGTCCGCTAGTGCGGTCGACTCGTGGCGGCGCGACACCGCTTTGATCGACTGGTGGTCGGGGGCGACGCCCGAGCGGATCAGGCCGAAGGGGACGGGTAGGCGGTCGATGACGTCCACATGGACGCCGTCTCCCCATCTCTTCGGCGCCGCCTCGGCGGTGTGATAGCCCGCCGGCCCCGATCCGATCACCGCGACGTGGCGCATGCGCTCGTCTTCCGGTCGGAAAAGCTCTGGCCGAGCATTCAGGTGCGGCCGGGTCGCGGCCCGACATGGACGACTTTGACGCGAAATCGGTGTTTTCGCCTGTTCGCCGCCATGCCGGTCTCGTCGCGAAGCCGATGGTGAGAGCGGGGCCGCATGTGCGCAAGCAAGCATATCCGCTGTGCGTAGGACAGCCCCCCGAACGAGGCGCGCCCGATTGCCGGACGCGATCGTTTCGGGGACGATTCGCGCTGAAGGGATAGCGCCTTGCCGCCGTCGATGACGCGCCGCGCCGTGATCAAGAGCGGCGCGGCCCTGTGCGGAGCGGGTTGGACGGCCGCCTGAGGCGCGGGCGTGTCCGGGACGCTTTCGCCGTCCGACATGCGCGCCGACGTCGCGCTGCTACGGCGCGCGTACCAGGCGTTGCACCCGGGGCTGCTCCGGTATCGGGCGGCGGCGGAGAGCGAGGCCGGGTTCGACCGGCTGGCGGACGCCGCGCGCGCGCCGATGGGCTTGGCCGCCTACTACCTGTTGCTTTCAAGGCACCTGGCGACGCTGCGTTGCGGGCATAGTTACGCCAACTTCTACAACCAATCGAAGGCGGTGCGCGCGGCGCTGTTCGACGCGCCCGACCGGTTGCCGCTCGAGTTCCTGTGGCTCGACGGGCGGATGGTGGTGACCGCCGATCCGTGGAGTACGGGGATCGCGCCCGGGAGCGAGGTGCCGTCGATCGAGGGCCGGCCGGCGAGCGCGGTGCTGGAGGGGTTGATGACGATCGCGCGCGCGGACGGCGGCAACGACGCCAAACGCCGCCGGCTCCTGTCGGTGCAGGGCGAGGACGGCTACGAGACGTTCGACGTCTTCCACTCCCTGATGTTCGGCGGGCGGCCGAGATACCGATTGGAGGTCGCCGGCCCCGACGGACGCCGCCGGAGCGCGGCCGTGGAGGCGGTCACGCTCGA
>DASVSW010000140.1:0-5067 GCA_036387895.1 Sphingomonas sp. | reverse complement strand
CGCATTGCCGGACCAGTTCACCGCCGTCGCCGCGGTGGTCGATCGTGCCGCGCGGCCGATCGCCGCCAACGATGTCGCGCGCGCCTTCAAGGGCAAGAACGCGAAGGGGATCGCGCCTGTGCTAGACACGCTGGCCGGCATGGGGCGGCTGCGCAAACTGACGGACGGGCGCTATGCGGCGTGACGGGAGAGACGGTATGACGAAGCGGTTCGCGATCGGTACGGCTCTGCTGGCGACGGCGCTCGCCATGCCTGCCTCCGCCCAGCTCGACCCGCCGAGCTGGAAGCGGCCGACGGCGGCGTTCCGCGTCGTCGGGCCGATCTGGTATGTCGGCACCGAGGGGCTGTCCGCCTACCTCATCGAGACGCGCGCGGGGGCGATCCTGATCGACGGGACGCTAGAGGAGAACGTGCCTGCGATCACGCGCAACATCGCCGCGGCGGGGGTGCGGATGCGCGACGTGAAGCTGCTGCTGAACAGCCACGCGCATTTCGACCATGCCGCGGGGCTGGCCGGACTGAAGGCCGCAGCCCGGAAGGACGGGGGCGGCGCGCGGCTGGTCGCGGGGGCGGCGGACAGGGCGGCGCTCGACAGCGGCGTGCCGCCGGGCGAGGTGAGCTATGGCGTGATCCGCTTCCCCGCGGCCCGCGTCGACCGCGCGGTGCGCGACGGCGAGCAGGTGCGGCTGGGCGAGGTGACGCTGACCGCGGTGGCGACGCCGGGCCACACGCCGGGCAACACGACCTGGACGATGCAGGTGCGCGACCCGGCGGTCGCCGGCGGGCGGCCGCTGCGCGTGGTGTTCGCCGGCTCGCTCAACGTCGCGGGCAACCGGCTGGTGGGGAACAGGCGCTATCCGCGCATCGTCGCGGACTTCCGCCGCTCCATCGCGCGGCTGGCGACGCTGAAGGCGGACGTGGTGCTGCCGGGGCATCCGGAGGCGGCGGACGTGCTGGGCCGGGGGCGGCGCGTGGCGGCGGGCGAGCGGGATGCGTTCGTCGCACCGGAGCTGCTGGGCGCATCGGTGGCGGCGTCGGCCAAGGCGTTCGAGGCGGAATTGGCGAAACAGGAGGCGGCGGGGCGCTGACCATCTCCTCCTCCCGCTGGCGGGAGGGGGTTGGGTAGGGGCTGTCACCTTGTCCGACGCTCGCTGACATGCCCTCCCGCAAGGGGGGTGAGATGCGACTCGACTCACCGCACATTCGATTCGCCTCACCGCAGCCTGCGACTCGCGGTGGAACCTGCGATTCCGTCGAACGCTGCCGCGCGAATCATGCGCGCCAAGACGATCAACTCTTCCATGATCAAGCGGGTCGTGTTCGACGAGGATGCGGGCACGCTGCTGGTCAGCTTCCGCTCCGGGCTGCGCTATATCTATGAAGGCGTGCCGCGCGCGATCTACGACGCGCTGGGCAAGGCTGGGTCGGCGGGCCGCTTCTTCAACGAGCATGTGAAGGGCCGCTATGCATGCCGGCCGGACCCGACCCAGCGGCGGTATCGGCCACGCGAGGAGCGGCAGCCGGCCACGCCCGGCTGACTCGCACGAGTGCGGCCGGCGGGTCGCGTCCGCGATCCCGTCCGACGACGCGGAATTTACTTCCGCGTCGGGCCGCAGCACGTGGAAGGCCGTCACGGGAGTGAATCCCGTGACGTCGAACGGGTCGGCGGGCCGACCCGCCGGCCGGCCTTGCCCGTCTCGCTTCCAGCTGCGCTGGGCGCGTGCGGGCTAGCGGCTCGGGTCGATCAGATACTTCGTCCCCGTCGCCTTGCGCTGATACGCGTCGACGGTCTCCGGCCGCAGCGCGTCGGCGAGGCTGATCGTGTCGGTATAGTGGCTGGCGAAGGTGGTCTTCAGCTCGCGCGCGACGCGCTCCTTCATCGCCTGGGTCTTCGCCGCGCCCGCCTTGATCAGGAACGGGGTGAGCAGGAAGCCGCCGACGCTCCAGGCGAAGCCGAAGCCGCGGTCGAGCAGCGTCGGGCCGACATCGAGGCCGCCATAGATGTAGACCTGCTTAAACGTGGTCGAGCCGTAGCGGCTGTAGGCGGCGGCGTTGCGGCTGGCGGCGGCCTCCATCGCGTGCAGGATGGCGTTGGTCAGCTTGCCGCCGCCGATCGCGTCGAAGGCGATGGTCGCGCCGGTCGCGGCGATCGCCTCGGTCAGCGTCTCGCGGAAATCCGCCGCGGTCGAATCGACCACGTGCACCGCGCCCGCGTCGCGCAGCAGCTGCGCCTGCTCGGCCGACCGCACGATGTTCACCAGCGGCACGCCGTCCGCCAGGCAGATGCGGTTCAGCATCTGGCCGAGGTTGGACGCGGCGGCGGTGTGGACCAGCCCGGTATGGCCCTCGCTGCGCATCACCTCCGGCATCGCGAGCGCGGTCAGCGGGTTGACGAACATCGACGCGCCGTCGGCCGCGCTCGCGTCGTCGGGGAGCGTGATCGTGTCGCGGACCGCGAGCCTGCGGTGCGTCGCGTACATCGCGCCGCCCAGCATGCCGACGCGCTTGCCCATCAGGTGTTGCACATTGTCGCCGGCCGCGATCACCGTGCCCGCGCCCTCGTTGCCGACCGGGAGCGACTGATCGAGCCGCGCCTTCATCATCCCCATCCGCTGCGGCGGGATCTGCAGCGTCAGCGTCGGCCGGTCCGCCGTGCCGCCCGCCTGCATGGTCGCAAGGTCCGCGGGGCCGAGCAGCAGGCCGAGATCGGACGGGTTGATCGGCGCGGCCTCGACCCGGACCACCACCTCGTCGGGACCGGGCGCGGCGATCGTCGTCTCCTCCAGGCTGAGCCGGAGCTCGCCGGCGGCGGTGACGAGCGAGCGGAGTTCGAGGGCTTGGGTCATTAGGGTCTCTCCTTTGGAGCCGCAGTGGCGGAGCGCGTCACGGGAGTAAATCCCGTGACGTCGAAGGCGGCGGGGCCGCCCCGGCCGCGCTGGCGCGTCTTGAGTGCAGCTGCGCTGCGCCCATGCGCGCTGCGCGGTGGCGCGCCCGGCAGGGTTCGAACCTGCGACATCGTGCTTAGAAGGCACGTGCTCTATCCAGCTGAGCTACGGGCGCCCGCCGCGGCGTTTAGCGGCAATCGGGCGAGGGTGGAACCGCTTGGGCGTTGTCAGTTCGGTCGGGAGGCGGCACACCCGGCGCGGTGGGGCGAGCGGGGACCGATCTGACGCGCGGCGGCGCGGGCCTGGCGGGGCTGCGCATCGGGCTGCTGACCGCGTCCGCGTCGCGTGCCGGCGGCGGCGTGTTCGAGGCGGTGGTGCGGCAGGCGGCGCTGATCGGGGACGCCGGCGGCGAGGCAGCGGTGTTCGCGCTCGCCGACGCCCATGCGGACGCCGATCGGGCGCGGTTTTCCGGCAGCGTCCGCCATTTCCCGGTGCGCGGGCCGCGCCAGATCGGCTGGGCGCCGGGTCTGGTGGCGGCGTTGATCGCGGCGGAGCTCGACCTGCTGCATCTTCACGGCATCTGGATGTACCCCTCGCGGGCCGGGGCGCGCTGGGCGGCGGCGACCGGGCGACCCTATCTGATCTCGCCGCACGGCATGCTGGACCCGTGGATCGTCGCGCGGGGGCGCTGGAAAAAGGCGCTGGCGCGGGCGGGGTATGAGCGCGGCAGCTGGCGGCGCGCGGCGGCGCTGCACGCGCTGACCGGCGCGGAGGCGGCCGATGTCGCGCGCGAGACGGGGCGCGACAGCCTGGTCATCCCCAATGCGGCGCCGGCGAGCGGCACGCCGCGCACGGCCGCCGGGCGCGAACTGCTCTATCTCGGGCGGATCCACCCGAAGAAGAACCTGGCCGGCCTGATCGCCGCCTGGCGCAGGGTCGACGCCGCCGGCGCGACGCTGACGATCGCCGGCTGGGGCGAGGCGGCGGATGTCGCCGAGTTGGAGCACCACGTCGCGGCGGCGGGGCCGACGGTGCGGTTCGTCGGGCCGGCGCACGGGGCGGACAAGGCGCGGCTGTTGCGCGAGGCGCGCGCGTTGGTGCTGCCGTCGTTCAGCGAGGGATTGCCGATGGTGGTGCTGGAGGCTTGGGCGGCGGGTACGCCGACGGTGATGACGGCGGCGTGCAATCTGCCGGAGGGGTTCGCGGCGGGCGCGGCGCTTGCATGCGAGACCGAACCGGCGTCGATTGCGGCGGCGTTGGGCGAGGTGCTGGCGATGAACGATTCGGATTGGGCTACGCGATCGGCGGCGGCGCGGGCGCTGGCGGCGGGGCCGTTCGGCGAGGCGACGGTCGCGGCGCGCTGGACGACCGCATATCGGGAGCTGGCGGCATGAAGGTGCTCGACGCCGCGCGGCACCGGCCGCTGGAGGGCGGCGCCAGCTTTCCGCTGCGCAACCGGCTGTTCCGGGTCGGGTGGGGGCTGGCGTGGCTGCTGCTCGCGCGCTGGACGCCGCCGCCGCTGCACGGCTGGCGGCGGCTGGTGCTGCGCGCGTTCGGCGCGACGCTCGCGCCGGGTGCGCGGGTGCATGCGAGCGTGCGGGTCTGGTATCCGCCGCACCTGACGCTCGGTGCCGACACGCTGATCGGGCCGGGGGCGCGGCTGTACAATCAGGGCCGCATCGCGATCGGCGCGCGGGCGGTGGTGTCCCAGGGCGCGCATCTGTGCGCGTCGACCCACGACATCCGCGATCCCGCGTTCCAGCTGGTGCTGCGGCCGATCACGGTGGGGGAGGGCTGCTGGATCGCGGCGGAGGCGTTCGTGGGGCCGGGCGTCACCGTGGGAGACGGCGCCGTGGTCGCGGCGCGCGCGGCGCTGTTCGAGGATGCGCGCCCGGCCGGCGTGTATCGCGGCAATCCGGCCGTCTGGGTCAAGGATCGGCGGCTGCGCTCGACACGACCCGCGGACGGCTGAGCCACAGGTCGGCGCCGCGGCGCGCCTCCTCGCCGGGGATCGACAGGGTCAGCGTCTGCAGCGGGCAGCCGGGCGGGACCGTGAGCAGCGCCGCGACGCGGTCGGGCGGCGCGGCGGCGGGCGCGGCGCTGGCGCCCTCGCCCTTGTGGCAGACGAGCGTGACGACCAGCGGCATCGCGGTCCTGGCGCCGGTCACCGCTACCTCGAACC
>DASVSW010000139.1:0-3295 GCA_036387895.1 Sphingomonas sp. | reverse complement strand
CTTTTCGGCCTCACTCCCGCCGAGGTGCGTCTCGCGCGGGCGCTTCTGGACACGGACTGCGACCTGCGCGCGTCGGCCGACCGGTTGGAGATCAGCTATGCGACGGTGAGGACGCATCTGGCGCGCGTCTTCGCGAAGACGGACGCGAGGAGCCAGGCCGAGCTGATGCGCCTGTTGACGCAGCTGTCGGCCTGACCCCACGCATCGGATCAGAAGCGGAAGCGCAGCCCAACGGTGAACAGGTTGGTGCGCACCTTGCCGATGCGGAGGCCCGCTTCCGGGAACTCCTCGTCGGTGATCGTCGAGCCGTTCGTCTGACGGCGGCGGTAATCCGCGGTGATCGAGACGTTGGGCGAAACGGCGGCGGCGACGCCGGCCCCCAGCTGCCACGCGAAGCGGGCCTTGCCTTCCCCTTCGTATTCGTAGCCGGCGACGCCGAGGCCACCGCCCACATAAGGCGTCACCACCGACCCGGTCGGGATGTCGAGCCACAGATTGGCGAGCGCGCTGAGCTGACGCAGGCGAGCCCCGTCGACGTCGAACGTGGCGCCCGAGCCGCCGCAGCTGTCGGCCTCCAGATAGTCGCAGACCTCCTGGCGGTCGGCGGCGGAAAGCGTGACCGCGGCGCCGTTGATCCGTTGAAGTGTCAACGCCTTCACCCGGTTGCGCGAATAGTTGAGCTCGACGTCGGCGCGGACCGTGCCGAAATCATATCCGAGCGCGCCGCCGAAGGCGAAAGCGTTCTTCAGGTCGACCTCGAAGTCGGCCGTGTCGGTGGCGCCCGTGCCGCCGAACACGCCGCCTTCGTCGAAGTAGCCGATGTCGACGTCGTTGACGGCCGCCACGCCCCCCTGAAGCGACAGGTACACGCCGCGGCCGTTATCGGACGCGTCCTGGGCCGTGGCGGGCGAGGCGAGCGCTGCGCAGGTCACCGCTACGGCGGCGCCGATTCCGAATTTCATATAACCCCCCAAAAATGCGAAGCCCGGCCCTCCGCGGGTCGCGAGCGGCCCGTTCCTGATCCCGTTCGCCGGTCGTCGCGTCCGCCGATTGATGTATGCGGCGAACGATGCCCGGACGCTGTGGCTTTCGGATCACAGGCGTGGGAAGCATGTGTTCGGCGAGGGCGGGCCGGACGGCGGCTCCGTTCGCGTCGCCGTCATCGGGTCGCTCGAGCGCGAAGCGGATCGCGAGAACGATTTGATCGGGTCGTCCATGGAGCGCGAGCGGCCGGACGGCGCTTGCGACCGGATCACGCCGGGTGGTACGCTCGGCCAGGATGGCGAGGGAAGCGACGAGATGAAGGTCTCCGTGACGATCGGGCTCATCGGCGCGCTGATCACCGCTCCCGCGATGGCGGGCGAGGTGGTCCCGCTGCCGCCCGGACTCGCGTTGATCGCGGATCAGGCCGGCGCGCCGATGTCGGGCGTGGAGCTGGTCGAGGGCGGCGAGGTCGGGCTCGTCGATCGCTCGACCGGACCGGCGCTGCGCCTGCCCCGAGCGGCTTACGAGGCGGCGTCGAGCGACCGGGAGCGCGCGGCGTTGCTGTCGCTCGCGCTCTCCTACCGCGTCGCCGAGCGGCCGCGCGCCCGGTCCGGGACGGCGGCGCGCGACCTGCTCACCAACCTCCTCGTCGGCGCGACGATCGAGGCCAATATTGAGGAGCGTCGCGGCGTCGACCCTCGCCAGCCCTCGATCGCGGCCCCTTCGGGCTTCGCGCCGGATAGTCGTGGGGCGCCTGAGGACGACCGCGTCGCCCTGCGCGGCGTTGCATGGGCGGGGAGACTGGGCGTGTGCGAAGCGGAGGTCGTCCGAGCGCTCGGGCGCGTGGCTGCGCTCGGCTCCCGCAGTCCCGATGCGAGCCGGGACGCGCGCCGGACGCTGAGCGGGCTGGGCCTGATCCGGTTCGACCCCGACACGAGCTGCTCCGACTAGGCTGAGGTGGGGGAGCGCCGCCCGCCCATCCCGGCAGCCACTCGCCGTGGAAGCCGGGCGGCACGCGGTGCGGGATGCGGACGGTCACGGGCGGAGCCGACGGCGTGCGAGGTCGCGCTGCACCTCACGAACGCCGGCGCGGCGGGCCGGGCGGCGTCGTAGCCCGTCCCGGTGACCGATCGCCCGCCCGCGCGTTCCGACGCCATGCTGGAGATCGACGGCGTCGCCCATGTCTATCCCGACGGCACGCGCGCGCTGGACGGCGTGACGTTGTCGGTCGGGCCGGGGCTTTTCGGGCTGTTGGGGCCGAACGGGGCGGGGAAGTCGTCGTTGATGCGGGTGCTGGCGACGCTGCAGGTGCCGAGCACGGGGCGGGCGCGGTTCGACGGGGTGGACGTGGTCGCCGACCCGAGGGCGGTCCGGCGGCGGCTGGGATATCTGCCGCAGGATTTCGGCGTCTATCCGGGCGTGCCCGCGGCCGAGCTGCTCGATCAGATGGCGGCGCTGAAGGGCGTCGCCGGCCGCGCCGAGCGGCGGGAGACGGTCGAGCGGCTGCTGCGGCTGGTGAACCTGTGGGACCAACGCGACCGCGCCGTGTCGGGCTTTTCGGGGGGCATGCGCCAGCGATGGGGCGTGGCGCAGGCGCTGATCGGCGACCCCGACCTGCTGATCGTCGACGAGCCCACGGCGGGGCTCGATCCGGAGGAGCGCAACCGCTTCCACGACCTGTTGGCGGGTCTGGGCGACCGCGCGGTCGTGATCCTGTCGACGCACATCGTCGAGGACGTGGCCGAGCTGTGCGGGCGCGTCGCGGTGCTGGCGGGCGGGCGGGTGGTGGCGGACGGAGAGCCCGACGCGCTGGCTAGGGCGCTGGCCGGGCGGGTCTGGGCGGGGCCGGCGGATGACGCGCCCAGGGGCGTGCTGTCGACGCGGCTGCGACGTGGACGGCGGGTCGCGCGGGTGCTGAGCGATGCTTCGCCCGGACCGAGGTTCGAGCCGGCGGAGCCGACGCTGGAGGACGCCTATTTCGCCGCGCTGCGGGTGGGCGGTTAGGCATGTGGGGGCGGATCGCCGGGTATGAGCTTCGCCAGCAGCTGCGCGGGCGGGTGTTCCTCATCGTCTTCGCGGTGTCGGCGACGATGGTGCTGGGCGCGGGCGCGATCGACGCGCTGCGGGTCGGCTATGACGACCTGTCGGGCGCGGCGGGCGTAGTGCGGGTGCATCTGGTGTGGACGCTCTTCTACCTGTTCACGGCGGCCGCGTTCGTGGCGGACGCGGTGCTGCGCGACGAGCAGTCGGGGATGGCCCCGCTGGTCCGCGCGTCGCCGGTAGCGCCCGCAGCTTACCTGTTCGGGCGGTT
>DASVSW010000138.1:0-2370 GCA_036387895.1 Sphingomonas sp. | reverse complement strand
GGATTTGTTCACTCCTCCCACTCCTCCTGCGCGTACTCGTCCGCCTCCGCCGCCGCGTCGCGATCCGGCAGCGTCGGCGCGCCGCCGCCGAAGCGGACGCGGATCACCGCCTTGAAGCGGTCGGCGTCCTGGAACACCGCGCGGACCTCCTCGCCCGCGCGCAGCCGCTTGCCCACCAACCCGCAGCGCTCGGCGGACAGGTAGCCGAGCTGCACCCCCCGCTCCGAATAGACGGCGACCGCGCGCGGATCGGCGGGGTTCTTGGGCTCCGGGCGGAGCTCGACGGGATCGCCCGGCCGGCACAGCGCGACCTCGAACCGGCGGTTCGACCGGCTCTTGTCGGGGTTGGGGAAGTCGAGGCCGACCACGGCCAAGGAGAGCTCCTGCATCGCGCCGATCTGGGATCGGGCCGGGCCGACGCCAAGCGCGCCGCCTCCTCTAGCCCGCTCCGCCGATCGCGCGGAAGAGCTCCACCCGCGTCCGCGACGCGTCGGCCCTGGCGTCGATCGCCCCGCCGCGCGACGCGAAGGCCGCGCGCTGCGCGTTGATCACCGTCAGGAACGTGTCGAGCCCGCGGCGGTAGCGCTCGCGCGCGAGCCCGACCGCGTCCGCGTCGATGGCGGCCTGGCGCTCCAGCGCGGACGCGCGGCGGTCGGCGGCGGCGACCTGGCCCAGCGCGGTCTCCGTCTCGCCGAGCGCCGCGAACAGCGCGCGGCGGTACTCGGCGAAGGCCTCGCGCGCCTCCGCTTGGGCGCCGTCGATGCGGGCGCCTACCCGGCCGAAGTCGAAGAGCGGTCCGGCCAGCCCCGCGCCGATCGAGCCGGTGAGCGACTCGTCGTCGAACAGGCTGCCCAGCCCCAGCGTGAACAGCCCCAGCGCCGAGGTGATCGAGAGGCGCGGGTAGCGCTCGGCGGCGGCGGCCGCGATCTCCTGGTCGGCGGCGGCGAGGCGGCGCTCGGCGGCCGCGAGGTCGGGCCGGGCGCGGAGCTGCGTCGAGGGCACGGCGAGCGCCGGCCGCGCGGTCAGCGCCGGGCCGGCGGGCTGCCGCAGGATCGCCAGCACGTCCTGCGCGGGCAGACCGGTCAGCGTCACCAGCCGCCCGACCACTTCGGCGCGCTGCGTCAGGATCGGCTCCAACCGCGCCTCGGCGTCGGCCTGTAGCGAGCGGGCGCGGACCAGGTCGAACTCGGGCGCGATCCCGGCGCGGGCGCGGACGCCCGTCACCGCGACGAGGTCGGCGGCGCTGGCGATGTCCTGCCGCGCGACCGTTCCGCGGCCATCCAATGCGCGGGCGTCGACCACCGCGCGGGCGATGTCGGACCTCAAGGTCAGCCGAACGCCCGCCGCATCGGCGGAGGCGGCGTCGAGCCGCGCCGAAGCGGCGCGCTCGCTAGCGCGCAGCCGCCCGAACAGGTCGGCGTCCCAGCCGGCGTTGAGCCCGAGATCATAGGTCGTGCGGCTGGGGTCGATCGCGATGCCGGGCGGCAGCGCGCCGCCGAACTGCTGCTGGTTGATCCGCTCGCGGGCGACCGCGCCCGAACCGGTCAGCTCAGGGAGCCGCGCGGCCCCCGCCCCGCGCACGCCCGCGCGCGCCGCGTCGATCCGCGCCACCGCCGCCGCCACCGTCGGCGCGTCGGCGAGCGCCCGCCGCTCCAGCTCGGCGAAGGCGCGGTCGTCGCGCGGCAGCAGCGCCGCTATTTCGCCGGCGCCCGCGCGCTCCCGGTCGAGCAGCGCGAAGGCGGGCGGGAGCGCCGCTTCCGCCAGCGACGGCGCCGGCGCGCGCTCGACGGTGGCGCATCCCGACAGCAGCGCCGCGAGGAGGAGCGCGCGCCTCACCGGGCCCCCCGGGCGGGGACGAACCCGTCGACCTGCTGCCCGACGAAATACCCTCGCGCCTGCGGCGGGAGCGCGTAGACGAGCTGGAGCACGCGCACGTCGACGCGCTCGGTGGACGCGTTGGTCAGCGAGCGCTTGGGGATGACCAGCGGCTCGGCGCGGACGAAGCGGACGGGCGTGCGTCGGTCGGCCGCGCCCTTGGGGCTGATCACGGCGGGGCGGCCCATCGCGACGCGCTCGATCTCGTTCTCGTCGACGTCGATGCGGACGTGGAGCGGATCGGTGCGGCCCATGGTGATGAGCGGGTCTCGGTTCCCGTTCCCCTGCTGTCCGGCCGGCGCGAACTGGCCCGCGCGGGTGCGGACCTGGAGCACCGTCGCGGACTGCGGCGCGCGGACGAGGTGGCGGGCGAGCGTGACCTGCGCCCGCTCCAGCTGCGCTTGCGCTTCGCGGATCTGGGCGTCCGCGACGGCGATCTGGGCGGCGGCGTCCTCCACGGTGCCGCGGCTCGCGATCACCTCCTGCCGGCTGACG
>DASVSW010000137.1:0-2330 GCA_036387895.1 Sphingomonas sp. | reverse complement strand
CGCGCAGGCAGGAGCGAGGAGGAGGCGATGCTATTGCATCGTCGACGACGAGGGACGCCCCTGCGCGCCCGAAACGGCCCGCCCCTTCGGGGTCGCCCGGAGCGGCCCAGGGGCGGCGTCGGACGGCTTGCGCGTAGCTTCGGCTACGCGTCTGCGCCGCCCTCCTTGCCCCTGGGCCGCTCCGGGCGATGCTGGCCTATGCGGGGATCGAGTACACACCCTAGACCCGCTTGCCGAACCAATGCGGCGTCACGTCCGCCTCGACCAGCGGGTTGTCGGTGTCGACATGGCCCTCCGGGTCGAGGTGGATCAGCACCTCCACCTTGGGGAACGCGCGCTTCAGGTTGCGCTCCACGCCCTCGACCAGTTCGTGCGCCGCCGCGACCGACAGCCGGGGGTCGACCTCCATGTGGAACTGCGCGAAGTCGTGGGAGCCCGACCGCCGGGTCCGGAAATCGTGGATGCCGCGCAAGCCCGGCTGGCGCGCCGCGATGTCGAGGAAGGCGGCGCGCTGCGTCTCCGGCCATTCCTTGTCCATCAGCTGGTCGACGGCGTTCGACGACGCGCGGAACGCCTGGAACGCCAGCCACATCGCGATCACGATGCCGAACACCGGGTCGGCGCCCGGCACCGCCATGTATTGCTCCAGCACCAGCGCCGCGATCACCGCGCAGTTGAGCAGCACGTCCGACTGGTAATGGACGTTGTCCGCCAGGATCGCGACCGACCCCGTCCGCCGCACCACCGCGCGCTGATAGGCCAGCAGCGCCAGGGTGACCGCGATCGAGATCACCGACACCAGGATGCCCAGGCCCGCCGCCTCGTTGCGGACGGGCTCGCTGAAGCGCTCGACGGCGCGCCACCCGATCGCCGCGGCCGACAAGGTGATCAGCGCCACCTGGAACAGCGCCGCCAGCGCCTCCGCCTTGCCGTGGCCGAAGCGGTGGTCGTGGTCGGCGGGCTCGGCGGCCAGCTTGACGCCGTAGAGCGTCACAAGGCTGGCGAGCAGGTCGAGCGCGGTGTCCGCCAGCGAACCCAGCATCGCGACCGATCCCGTCGCCCAGGCGGCCACGCCCTTCAACGCCAGGAGGAACAGCGCCACGCCCACGCTGGCGAGCGCGGCCCTCAAGGCCAGGGGGATGATCCGGCGGCGTTCCTCGAGCGTCACGGGTAGAGCAGTCCTTCGCGCCACCCCCCCGAACCGTCCGGGAGGAACAGGCGCCGCTCATGTAGTCTATACTGGCGGTCGCTCCAAAACTCGATCCTCTCAGGGACGACGCGATAACCGCCCCAGTGCGGCGGGCGCGGCACGTCCTGCCCCTCGAAGCGGCGGCGCGCCTCCTCGACGCGCTCCTCGAACGTCTCGCGCCGGTCGAGCGGGCGCGACTGCTCGGACGCCCAGGCCCCCAGCCGCGAGTCGCGCGAGCGCGACGCGAAATAGGCGTCCGACTCGGCGTCCGACACGCGCGAGACCCCGCCCTCGATCCGCACCTGCCGCCGCAGCGTCTTCCAGTGGAACAGCAGGGACGCGTGCGGGTTCGCCTCCAGCTCGTCGGCCTTGCGGCTCTCGCGGTTGGTGTAGATCACGAACCCGCGCGCGTCGTGCCCCTTCAGCAACACCATCCGCACCGACGGCCGCCCCTCGGGCGTCGCGGTCGCGAGCGCCACCGCGTCCGGATCGTTGGGCTCGCTCGCTTCCGCCTCGCGGAGCCATTCGTCGAACAGCTGGTGGGGATCCTGGGTCATGGGCGCGATGTAGCGACGAGGGCGTGCGAGGGGAACGGGCGGCCGGCGCGGGCTCGCCGGGTGCTCGCCCGATCCGCCCGCCTAACGCGGGATTCACCAATCGCTTTTATCGCTGGGTCCGCCCGGGTTCACGCCGGGCGGCGAAGCGGGGACGGGGATGCGGGCGAACGGAGGCGCGAAGTCGGACCGCGGTTGGTTGATACCCGGCGCGGTCCTCACCGCGATGGCCGCGGCCGTGGCACTGCTGCTCACCCCCGAAGCGTCCGCCCTTTCCCCGGCGCTCCGCATCCTGCCCGCCTGGATGGGCGCGGCGGCGCTGATCGCCAGCGTCTCCGGTCTCGCGCGGATGGCGTCGCGAGGCGTGGACAGCCCGTTCGCGCACCTGCGCCGCGTCGCCGCGCGCGACCGGGTCAGGCTCTCGTTGCTCGCCTCGATCATCCTCCTCGCCGGCCTCAACATGGTCGCGTTCATGTGGATCAAGCCTCTGTTGAACCGCTTCGTCGCGTTCCGGGCCGATCCGATGCTGGCGGCGGCCGACCGGATGCTGTTCCTGGGGCATGACCCCTGGCGGCTGCTCCAGTGGA
>DASVSW010000136.1:0-3478 GCA_036387895.1 Sphingomonas sp. | reverse complement strand
GACGACGGTCAGATCCGGCGCCGGGGCCGCGGGCGTCGGCTCGACGGCGGGCGCCGCCACGACCGGCGACTCGGGCGCGGGCGCCTCCGCGACGGGGACCTCGACCGCGGCCTCGACGGACGGCGTCTCGATCTCCTCGCGCAGCGCTTCGCGGAGCGCCACGACGGGCGGGACCACGGCGGGCGCGGGCGCGGGCGTGGAGCCCGCGTTGCCCATGTCGTTCCAGCCGAGATCTTCCAGCTGCGACGGATGCGCGAGGTGCGGCGCGAAGCCCGCGAAACCCTGGCTGCGCATCGCCGGCTTCGCCTGGCCCTTGCGCGCGAGCAGCCCCGACGACAGCGAGGCGAGCGGCTTGCCCATCATCGCGATCACCCCGCCACCCGACGGCCGAAGCCGCCGGCGCCGGGACGCGCGCCCGGACCCATGCCGGGGCCGGTCGGGACCGCGAACACTGTTCGGCGGAAGTTCTTCTCCAGCCGGTCGTGGATGTACGCCCAGAGCGCCTGGACCTCGGCGGACGACTTGCCGTTCGGGTCCGTCTCCATGACGGTGCGGCCGTCGATCATCGACGCCGCGAAATCGGTGCGCTGGTGGATGGTGATCGGCGCGACGGTGCCGTGCTGCGACAGCGCGACGGCGGCCTCCGACGTGATCCGCGCCTTGGGCGTCGCCGCGTTGACCACGAAGATCAACGGCTTGCCCGCCCGGTCGCAGAGATCCACGGTGGCGCCCACCGCGCGCAGGTCGTGCGGCGACGGCCTGGTCGGGATCACGATCAGCTCGGCGACCTGGATCACGCTCTGGATCGCCATGGTGATCGCGGGGGGCGTGTCGATCATCGCCATCTTGAAGCCCTGCTGGCGCAGCACCTCGAGATCGGCCGCGAGCCTGGCGACGGTGGTCTGCGCGAAGGCGGGCATCTCCGTCTCGCGCTCGTTCCACCAATCGGCCAGCGATCCTTGCGGGTCGATGTCGATCAGGACGACGGGGCCTTGCCCCGCCAGTTGCGCCTGCACGGCCAGATGCCCGGACAAGGTGGTCTTGCCCGATCCGCCCTTTTGCGACGCCAGTGCGACAACGCGCATGGTTTCCCTTCACTCCCCCAGTTCGAACGGGGTCGTGCCACGGCGCGTCATAAGAAGTGGTAAACGGCCGCGAGACGGGGCGTTGCGGTGCGACGCGCGCACGGGCATGATCGCGGCGTATGTTCAGGGGCGGGGTGGCTATGCGCGGATGGTTGGTCGGAGCGGCGCTCGCCGCGATCGCGGCGGGGGCGGCCGTGCCCGCGGCGGCGGACGTGAAGGCGGGCGTCGACGCCTGGACGACGGGCGACTACCGCAAGGCCGTGGAGGAATGGCGACCGCTCGCCATCGCCGGCGACCCGGACGCGCAGTTCAACCTGGGCCAGGCGTACAAGCTCGGCCGCGGCGTGCCGGAGGATCCCGCCATGGCCGAAAGCTGGTTCCGCAAGGCCGCCGTCCAGGGCCACACCCAGGCCGAGGACAATTACGGCCTCGCGCTGTTCCAGAACGGCCGCAAGACCGAAGCCGTGCCGTGGCTGTCCAAATCATCCGACCGGGGCGAGGCGCGGGCGCAGCTGGTGCTCGGCACCATGTTGTTCAACGGCGACGGCGTCGTGCGCGACTATCCGCGCGCCTACGCGCTCATGACCCGCGCCCAGAGTGCAGGCCTTCGCTCCGCGTCCGAGACGCTGGCGCAGATGGACGGCTACATCTCGCCCGCCGACCGGCAGAAGGGGCTCGAGCTCGCCCGCCAGCTCCAGGCCAAGGCCGCGGCCGCGCCGGCTTCCCCTGCGCGCATGACGGTCGGGTCCACGACGCCCTCTCCGGCGCCCTCGCCCACGCCGGTGACGACCGCCAACCGCCTGCCGGACCCGCGCTTCGCCGAGCCGGGCCGCCCGGCGCCCGCCGCGACGCCCTCGCCCGCTCCGTCGCCGAGGCCCGCCGCCAAGCCCGCGCGCCCGACCCGCGCCGTCCCGCCCCCGGTCAAGCCGGCCGCAGGGCCGAAACCCGCTGCGACGCCCACTTCGAAGCCGGCCGCCACGCCCGCGCCCAAGCCCGCCGCGACGCCCGCGCCCAAGCCGGCGGCGGCGCCGGCCGCGACTTCAGGTCGCTACCGCGTCCAGCTCGGCGCCTTCCGCGACGCCGGCAACGCCCGCGCGCTCTGGGGGCGGATCGGCGGCAAGGTGGGCGGCCAGCCCAGCTATCCGGTCGCGGGCGGCGTCACGCGCCTACAGGCCGGTCCGTTCCGCACCCGCGCCGAGGCCCAGCGCGCCTGCCGCGCGTCGGGCGTTCCTTGCGTGATCGTGGCGCCCTAGTCGGCGACCCACTCCCGCCGCGGGATCCCCTGCGCGTAGAGCAACGCCGACAGGTCGCCATGCTCGATCCGCGCGCCCGCGGCGGCCGCGACGACCGGTTTGGCGCGATAGGCGACGCCCAGCCCCGCCGCGCGGATCATCGGAAGGTCGTTCGCGCCATCGCCGACCGCGAGCGCGCTCTCCGCGCCCACGCCCGCCGCGTCGCACGCAGCGCGCAGCTCCCGTTCCTTGGTCGCGGAGCCCACGATCGGTTTCGCGACCCGGCCCGTCAGCCGACCGTCTTGGATCTCAAGCATGTTCGCGACCGCGCGGGTGAAGCCGATCCCGGCGGCGACCGGCTCGGCGAAGCGGGTGAAGCCGCCCGACACCAGCACGCACGTGGCGCCCCGCGCGCGCATCGTCCTGACCAGCTCGCGCGCGCCCGGCGTGATCCGCACACGCTCGGCGAGGCAGCGGTCGATCACGCCCTCCTCAAGCCCCGCGAGCAGCGCAACCCGCGCGTCGAGCGCCGCCTCGAAATCGAGCTCGCCCCGCATCGCGGCTTCGGTGACGGCGGCCACCTCCGCCTTGATACCGGCGTAGTCGGCCAGCTCGTCGATGCATTCGACGGTGATCATGGTGGAGTCCATGTCGGCGACGAGGACCTGTTTGACGCGCGTCGCGACCGGTTGCACGACCACGTCCGCGCTCGGCAGCGCGCCCTCCAGCGCCGCCCGCGCCGCGTCGGGCGCCATGCCGAAGAACAGGTCGGCCGCGACCCCTTCCTCGATCCAGCCCTGTGCCGCCGGCGCGCAGCCCGCCACCGCCAGCCGGTCGACCGCGGCCGAAACGTCTCCCTGCGTCAGCCGGTCGGCTGCTATCAGCGTCGCCGTGAACATGCATGCCCTCCCGAAGCTCGCGCTCATCGCAGGGCCGACCGCCAGCGGCAAGTCGAGCGCGGCCGTCGCGCTCGCCCGGGCGCGCGACGGCGGGGTGATCAACGCCGACGCGAGCCCGGTCTATCGCGACCTCCGCGTCCTAACCGCCCGACCGAGCGCGCAGGAGGAGGCGCAGGCCCCGCACCGCCTGTTCGGCCATATCGACGGCGCGGAGGCCTGCTCCGCCGCGCGCTGGGCCGCCGACGCGAAGCGCGCGATCGAG
>DASVSW010000135.1:0-10790 GCA_036387895.1 Sphingomonas sp. | reverse complement strand
CATGATGACCTCGGCCGCCGACACGCCTTCCTCCGGGTGGATGCCCGTAGGGATGCCGCGGCCGTTGTCGGTCACGCTGACCGACCCGTCGGGGTTCAAGACGATGTCGATCCGGTCGCAATGCCCGGCCAGCGCTTCGTCGATCGCGTTGTCCGACACCTCGAACACCATGTGGTGGAGGCCCGACCCGTCGTCGGTGTCGCCGATGTACATGCCCGGCCGCTTGCGGACCGCGTCGAGGCCTTTGAGCACCTTGATCGAGGAGGCGCCGTATTCGTTGTTACCAGGGGTGTCTGCCATCGGGATGATATAGGTATTCGGGGGGTGGAACGGAAGCGGAATGAGGGTATTAGCCCGCCCCGCGAATGGCGTCGCGCCCGCTCCGTCGCTACATCGCGCGCGATGCTACGCGTGACCAACCTCTCTCTGCCGCTTCACCACCCGGACGAGGCGCTGCCGGCCGCCATCGTCAAGCGGCTGCGCATCACCCCGCGCGACCTCGTCCGCCATCAGGTCGTCCGTCGCGGCAACGATGCGCGCGACAAGACGGACATCCAGCTCGTCTACACCGTCGACGTCACGGTGCGCGACGAGGCCAAAGTCCTCGCCCGCCACGCGCGCGACAAGAACGTCGGGCGCACTCCCGACACCAGCTACCGCCACGTCGTGAAGGCTCCGGCCGGAACGCTCCGCCCCGTCGTGATCGGCGCAGGCCCCTGCGGGCTCTTCGCAGGCCTGATCCTCGCGCAGATGGGCTTCCGCCCGATCATCCTCGACCGCGGCAAGGTGGTGCGCGAGCGGACCAAGGACACTTGGGGCCTGTGGCGCAGGAGCGTGCTGAACCCCGAGTCCAACGTCCAGTTCGGCGAGGGCGGTGCGGGCACCTTCTCCGACGGAAAGCTCTACAGCCGGATCAAGGATCCCCGCCACCTCGACCGCAAGGTGCTGACCGAGTTCGTCAAAGCCGGGGCCCCGCCCGAGATCCTGACGGAGGCCCACCCGCACATCGGCACCTTCCGCCTCGTCACGATGGTCGAGAGCATGCGCGCGACGATCGAGGGCCTGGGTGGCGAGTACCGCTTCGGCACCCGCGTCGACGGCGTCGACATCCAGCCCGACGCGCGCGGCGTGCGCCGCATCCGCGGGCTCCACCTCCACGACGGCGGTTATCTGGAGGCGGATCGCGTCGTCATGGCGATCGGCCACAGCGCGCGCGACACCTTCGCGGTGCTCGGCGAGGCGGGCGTCCATGTCGAGGCCAAGCCCTTCTCGATCGGCGTGCGCATCGAACACCCCCAGTCCTGGATCGACCGCGCGCGCTTCGGCCCCAACGCCGGCCACCCGATCCTGGGCGCGGCCGAGTACCATATCTCGCACCACTGCTCGAACGGGCGCACCGTCTACAGCTTCTGCATGTGCCCCGGCGGCACGGTGGTGGCGGCGACCTCGGAAGAGGGCCGCGTCGCGACCAACGGCATGAGCCAGTACGGCCGCAACGAGCGCAACGCGAACTCCGGCTTCGTCGTCGCGATCGACCCCGAGCGCGACTTCCCCGGCGACCCGCTCGCGGGCCTCGCCTTGCAGCGCCATTGGGAGTCGCGCGCCTTCGTCGCGGGCGGATCGAGCTACAAGGCCCCGGCGCAGCGGCTCGGCGACTTCCTGGCGGGCAGGCCCTCGACCTCGCTCGGCTCGGTCGTCCCCTCCTACCGGCCCGGCGTGACGCCGACCGACCTCGCCGAGTGCCTCCCCGACTACGCCGTCGCCGCGATGCGCGAAGCGCTGCCCGTCTTCGGCCGCCAGATCCCCGGCTATGACCATCCGGACGTGGTGATGACGGGCGTCGAGACGCGCACCTCCTCGCCCGTGCGCTTCACGCGCGGGGCCGATTTCCAGAGCCTCAACACGGCGGGCCTGTTCCCCGCCGGCGAAGGCGCGGGCTACGCCGGCGGCATCCTGTCGGCGGCGGTGGACGGCATCAAGGTCGCCGAGGCGGTGGCGAAGAGCCTGTGCGCGGCCGCCTGAAGGTCTTCTTCGACGGCGGGTGCCGGCCCAATCCGGGCCGGATGGAGTTGGCGGTGGTCGCCGCCGGGCGGACGACGATCGTTCCCGACGCCGGCCACGGCACCAGCGCCGACGCCGAATGGCTGGCGCTGATCGAGGCGTTGACGGTCGCCCGGTCGCTCGGGGTCGAGGGCTTCGTACTCCTGGGCGACTCCGCCGACGTCGTAGCGAAAGCCAACGGCGCCGCGCGGTGCCGCGGCGACGCCCTCCGGCATCTCGAGCGCTTCCGCGCGCTGGCGGACGGCCCGGTCCGCGTCCGCCACGTCGGACGCGCGCAGAACCTCGCCGGGATCGCGCTCGCGGGGCTCCACTCGCGGTGACGCTGATCCTGTTCAACAAGCCCTATGGCGTGCTCTGCCAGTTCAGCGGCGACGGCTCGGCGCGGCCGACGCTCGGCCGCTTCATCCGGACGCCGGATGTCTATCCCGCCGGCCGCCTCGACCTCGACAGCGAGGGGCTGCTGCTCCTCACCGACGACGGCGCGCTCCAGGCGCGCATCGCCGACCCGAAGCACAAGCTGCCCAAGACCTATCTCGTCCAGGTCGAAGGCGACGCGGCCGAACCCGCCCTCGCCGCGCTCCGCCGCGGCGTCGAGCTCAAGGACGGTCGCACTCGCCCGGCCGGGGCGGAGCGCATCGACCCGCCGGAACTCTGGCCGCGCGACCCGCCCGTGCGCTTCCGCAAGACCGTGCCCGACTGCTGGATCCGGCTGACGATCACCGAAGGCCGGAACCGCCAGGTGCGCCGGATGACGGCGGCGGTAGGCCACCCGACGCTCCGGCTGGTCCGCTGGCGGATCGGCGACTGGACGCTGGACGGCCTCGCGCCGGGCGAGTCGAGGACGGCGACCGGCTGAAATATCGCTGTCCTACACGCGGCGTTTCGGCTCCAACCTGCTCGATGCGCGACCCCGTCCCCTCCACCAACGCCCCGACCGCCCGGCGCGACGAGCGCGTTCACGCCGAAACTTCCCTAAACTTGTTCAGCTTCGCGACGAACGGTTCGTCGACGTTTCGGCTTAGACGTACCGCGAACTTTGCGAATTTAAGGCGCTGTCCGGGGCGGGTCGCGCAGCGTCAGGAAGCCGATCGCCGCGACCAGCAGCGCCCCGCTCGCCAGCGCCAGCGCCAGCGCGTAGCTCCCCGTCGCGTCGTGCAGCCGCCCGAAGCCGACGATCCCCGTCAACGTCCCCAGAAGCGTGATCATCAGCACGGTGCCGTACACCTCGCCATAAGCGCGCAACCCGAACAGCCGCGCGGTGAAGAAGGGGAGCAGGTCGTACTCGGCCCCGTGCATCAGCCCCGCGACGAAGACGAGCGCCAACGCCAGCGCGAAGCCGGGCGCGTCGATCTGCAAACCCAGAAAGCCTGCCGCAGAGACGGCCGCGACCGCAGCCGCCACCGCCTGCGGCCGGAACCGGTCGACGAGCAGCCCCATCGCGAGCCGGCCGATCACCTGGCTCGCGCCATAGGCCGTCAGCAGCCCCGCGGCCTGCCCCGCCGTCAGCCCATGATCGAGACCCCATGGGACGAGCTGCGTCACCAGCCCGACAGTGGCGAGGTTGATGAGCAGGCCGCACCCCGCGAGCCGCCAGAACCGCCCCGTCCGCCGCGCCTCCGCGCCCGACATCCCGTCGCGCGCGACCTCGGGCGCGCCCGGTTCCGCGACGCGCTCGCCCCGGATCAGCAGCAGGATCAGCGGCAGCGCCACCGCCGCGGCCATGACGCCCAGCGCGATGAAGCCGCCCCGCCACCCCCAAGCGGCGATCGCCGCGGCGGTGACGGGGGCCAGCGCCAGCGTCGTGACGGAGATGCCGGACGTGGCGACGCCCAGCGCCAGCCCGCGATGCGCGGCGAACCGCGCGGCGATGAGCTTGCCATAGCAGATGGCGCTCGTGCCCGCGACGCTGAGCGTCAACGCGAAGATCAGCAGGCGGTACTGCCAGAGCTGCCCCGCGATCGAGGCGAGCCCGAGATACGCCGCGCCGAGCAGCAGCATCGAAGCCGCGATCACCGGGCGGACGCCGAACCGGTCGGCCGCGTGGCCGAGGAACGGGATGAGCAGCGCGCCGAGCATGCCGACGCCCGACGCCGTCGCGATCTGCCCTCGCGTCCAGCCGAACTCGGCCGACATGCCGGGCGTGAACAGGCTCGACAGGTTCTGGAACAGCCCGGGGCCGAAGCCGATGCCGATCATCCCGGCCAGCACCACCGGCCAGCCCTGGCGCCACTCGCTCCGATCCGCCCCCGCCATGCGCGCGAGCCTAGAGCCGCCCCGCGCACGATGGAAGCGCCCGCCGCGGCGGAGCTTCGCCGGCGGCGAGCGACGGCCGGTCCCGCGAGGCGCGCGGCGCTGGGTCACCGGCGCCGGTCGTGGTGGATGAGATGCATGGGCCGCCGCTCCTTCCTCCCGGTCCGGGAAGAAGCGGCGTTAGCAATGATCCATTTAACCCATGCTGAGCCGGGCCGACAGCACGGGTTCAGCCGAGGGCGTAACGGCTCGCGTCAGCCCCGACCGCGTCGAACAGCGCTTCCTCGGTCCCCGTCATCCACACCTGCCCCCGGCCCGCCAGCCGGTCGAACAGCGCCGCGCGGCGCACGGGATCGAGATGCGCCGCTACCTCGTCGAGCAGCAGCACCGGCGCGCGGCCCGTCCGCTCTGCGACCAGCTCCGCATGGGCGAGGACGAGCCCGATCAGCAGCGCCTTCTGCTCGCCGGTCGACGCGAGCGCCGCCGGCCGATCCTTGTCGAGATGCGTGACGAGGAGGTCCGCGCGGTGCGGCCCCGCCAGCGCGCGCCCGGCGGCGGCGTCGCGCGCGCGCCCGTCGCGCAAGCTCCGGAACAGCGCGGCCGCGTCGCCCGTCCATCCGTCGAGCAGGAGCCCCGCCCGCGCGAACGGCCCGTCCGGCTGCCCGGCCAGCCTCGCCCCGAGCAGCGCCACCGCCTCGCGCCGCGCTTCGTCGAGCGCCGCGCCGTGCTCGGCCATCTGCGCTTCCAGCGCCCCCAGCCATTCGGGATCGGCGGGCCGGTCGTCGCCGAGCAGGCGGTTGCGCGCGCGCATCGCGGCCTCGTACCGGACGGCGTGCTGCGCGTGGGCGGGCGACAGCGCCAGCGTCAGCCGGTCGAGGAAGCGGCGGCGCTCGGATGCGGGCTCGACGAACAGCCGGTCGGTGGCGGGGGTGAGCCACAGCACCGTCAGCCGCTCCGGCAAGGAAGCCGCGGCGGCGGGCGCGCCGTTGACCTTCAGGACGCGCCGCTCAGGCGCGGCGGCGAGCGCGCCGGTCGCGACCTCGACGTCGCCCGCCAGCGTCGCCGCGACGCCGAAGCCGCCCGGCCCCTCGCGCCGCGCCATGTCGGACAGGTTGGCGCGGCGCAGCCCCTTGCCGGGCGCCATGAGCGACACGGCCTCGAGCACGTTGGTCTTGCCCGACCCGTTCTCGCCGGTGAGCACCACGAAGCCCGGCCCGGGCTCCAGCGTCAGCGCGGCGTGGTTGCGGAAGTCGGTGAGGACCAGGCGCGACAGCATGCCCGCCCGGCCCTAGCCATCGCGCGCGGCTTAGGCGAGCGCCGCCTTCTGCCGGCTGGCGTAGGAGGCGAGCTCCGCGCCGAGCTCGCGCTGCGCGCGGCGGTAGGCGGCCGGCTCGACGATCCGCAGCCGTTGGCGCGCTTCGTCGATCGGCTCGTGCATCAGCGCCTCGTAATCCTCACCGAGCAGCCACGCGGCGCGCTTGCCGTTACGGTAGCCTTCCCACACCGCCTTGGCGAACAAGCGCGAGCGCGCCTCGCGCAGGCTCTTCAGCGCCGCGCCCGCCGCGATGAACGCCCAGCCGAGCCCGCCCGTCTGCGCGTAGGAGAAGGCGACCAGCGCCGCCTCGCCCATCGTCTCGTCGGCCTTGTAGCCCGTCAGCACGTGCCAGACGTCGTGCACGTCGCGGGTGCGCCGCCCGAACCAGGCGTATGGGTGCGGGATGGGCGCCGGCAGCTTGTCGAGGTTGCTCACCTCCGCCAACCCCTGCGCCGAATAGCCCGTCTCCTCCAGCCACGCGCGGTAGGCGGCGCCCACCGTGCCCGGCGCGCACGCGCCGATGAAGGCGGGATCGGAGAAGCGCTCGGCGGCGAGCTCGACCCGCTGATACGCCTGCTTGGCGCCCGCCGGCGTGCGGAGCAGCTTCCCGTAGTTCTTCGGCGTCGACGCCCCGTTCAGCGCGCGCATGATGATGAACACCTGGGTGGTGTCGTCGCCATTGGCGAGCAACCGGCGCAACGCCCGGAACGCGGTGCGCCATTCGCGCTTGTAAGTGTCGACGGCTTCGGTCTGGTACATGGGCGCGGATCCCTTACTGACACGGATGTCGATAAGTCGATCCCGCCTTCCGGTCAAGCCCGCGCCGCGGCCGCGTCAAACCCGCATCGGCATCAGTACGTAGAGCGCGGACGACTTGTCGTTCTCGCGGATCAAGGTGGGCGCCGCGGCGTCGGCCAAATGGACCTCGACGGTGTCGCCGTCGATCTGGCCGAGGATGTCGAGGAGGTAGCGGCTGTTGAAGCCGATCTCGAAGCCTTGGCTCGTATACTCGCCGGGCACCTCTTCGGCGGCCGTGCCGTTCTCCGGGCTGGTGACCGACAGCGTGATCCGGTCGCGGTCGAGCGCCATCTTCACGGCGCGCGTCTTCTCGGTGGCGATGGTCGCGACGCGGTCGACGCCCTCCTCGAAGCCGCGGGGGTCGATGCGGAGGATCTTGTCGTTCCCCGTCGGGATGACGCGATTATAGTCGGGGAAGGTCCCGTCGATCAGCTTGGAGGTGAGCACCGCCTGTCCCAGGTCGAAGCGGATCTTGGTCGCCGATAGGCTGACGCCCACCGAGCCGTCGACCTCGTCGAGCAGCTTCCTGAGTTCGGCCACGCATTTGCGCGGCACGATCACGTCGGGCATCCCGTCCGCGCCCTCCGGCCGTGGCATGGTGACACGCGCCAGCCGATGGCCGTCGGTCGCCGCCGCCTTCAGCACGGGGGCGCCCTTGTCCTCCGACACGTGGAGGAAGATGCCGTTGAGATAGTAGCGCGTCTCCTCCGTCGAGATCGCGAAGCGCGTCTTGTCGATCACCTGCTTCAGCGCCTCGGCGGGCAGCTCGAACTTGGTCGGCAGCTCGCCCTCGGCGATGACAGGGAAGTCGTCGCGCGGCAGCGTGCCGAGCGAGAAGCGCGCACGCCCCGCCACGATGCTCATCCGGCCGTCGGCGGCGTGGAGCTGGACCTGCGACCCGTCGGGCAGCTTGCGCGCGATGTCGAACAGCGTGTGCGCGGACACGGTGATCGACCCGGGCTGGTCGACCGCGGCGGGCACGCTCTCGTTGATCTGGAGGTCGAGGTCGGTCGCCATCATGCGCAAGCTGCCGTTCTCGCGCGCCTCGAGCAGCACGTTGGACAGGATGGGGATGGTGTTCCGGCGCTCCACCACGGACTGGACGTGGCTCAGACCCTTTAGCAGGGTCGCGCGTTCGATCGTGGCCTTCATTCGGAACTCCCCCGGCCCCGGAGCCCAGGGCGTGCTTCCGCCTGTCCTACCCAAGAAAAAGGGGCCGGAGCAAGCGCTCCGACCCCTCTCGCGACTCCGGTTGCGGAGTCGTTAACCTCAGAAGCGGATCCCGACGCCGGCTACGACCTGGTGACGGTCGGCGTCGATGTCGAAATCCTTGATCTCCTTGTAGTTCGAGTAGCGGTACTCGCCCTTCAGATAAGCGCGCTGGCCGATCTTGTGCTCGATGCCGGCGCCCAGGCGATAGCCGTCGGCGTCCACGTTCTCGCGGAGCACCGTCGTGCCGGAGGTGTAGCGCGTGTTGATGCGGGCGTTGGTGTAGCCGCCCTTGGCGTAGATCTGCGCCTGGGGCGAAAGGGGGAAGCCGACACGCCCGCCGACATAGATGTCGCGGCCCAGCCGGACCTGCGCGCTGTCGCCGGCGACGAGGACGCTGCCCTCCGTGCCCTTGATGCTCGAATCGGTCAGCTCGGCGTCCGCGCCCAGCGTCACGCCGCCGGCCGGGAAGTCGTAGCCGACAGCGCCCCCGTAGACGACGCCGTCCGAATCCTCGCCCGACGTGAGCGCGTCGTAGCCGACGATCCCTTCGACCCGCAGGCCCGAATGGTCGAGCGGGGTGGCGGCGGTCTGCGCCTGCGCGACGGCGGGGAACGCCGCGAGCGCCGCGGCGGCGATGAACAGGTTACGCATACGGATGCTCCTTGTACGAACCCGGACGGTTCCGGGACGCCGCCTCAATGGCCGCCGCGTCAGCTCGTTGCATGAACCTCACCTAAACGGGAAAAGACGTTGCATTCGCGCCACACCGCCTTGACAAGCGCGGGCGTGAGACGGGGACGGGACTTCATCGCGCGCCACGGCGAAACGGTGTTCAACGCCGCAGGCCGGCTGCAAGGCGACCATCCGCACACGCCGCTGACGCGCGCCGGTTTCGCGCAGGCCGACGAGATGGGCCGCGCGTTGCGCGACCTGCTGGGGCCGAAGCCGGCGCTCACCCTGTGGGCGTCCCCGACCGGCCGCGCGCTGCAAACGCTGGCCGTCGTCGCCGAGCGGCTGGAGCTCGACTGGCACGCCGCGCGCACCGACGCGCGGCTCGTCGAGATCGGCATGGGAAGCTGGGGCGGGCGCTACTACGCCGACGTGATCGCGGAGGTCGGGCCGGTGTTCGACTCCGTCACCACCGCGCTGCGCTGCGCGCCCGACGGCGAGCGCTATCCCGAGATCGCCGCGCGCGTCGGCGGCTGGCTCGCCGACACCGACGACGACGCGGGCGACCGGCTGGTGATCATGCACGGCATCTCCAGCCGCGTGCTGCGCGGCGTGATGACCGGCTCGGCCATCGTCCCCGGACTCGGCGCTCCCCTGGCACCCGGGCTGCCGCAGGGGTCGGTCGTCCTAGTCGAGGGCGGGCGCGAGACCGTGGCGCATCTGGGCGGCGGCCACGCCCCCGTATGAGGCTCGCGCTGGCGTTGCTGTTGGCCGCCGCGCCCGTCGCGTTGCGCGAGACGCTCGGCGTGCACGGCGCCTGGGGAGCGTTCCGCGACGCCGACCGCTGCTACGCGATCGCGCGGCCCGCCATCGGCGGGCGCGGCCCCTCGCGGCCCTTCGCATCCGTCGCCAGCTGGCCCCGCCTCGGGCGGCGCGGCGACCTCCACGTCCGCCTCTCGCGCGAGCGCGACCGGGCGGCGGGCGTCACCGTCGCGATCGGCGAGCGGCGCTTCCCGCTGGTCGCGAGCGGCCGCGACGCCTGGGCGCCCGACGCGGCGGCCGAACGCGCGATCGTCGGCGCGATGCGGTCGGGCCGGTCGATGAGCGTGGAGGCGGTCGCCCGCGGCGGTCGGCCATTCGTCGACGTGTACCGGCTCGACGGCGCCGCCACCGCGATCGACGCGGCGGCGCTGGCCTGTCTCGGGCGGCGCTGAGATGCGTCCGCTGTTCCGCCCCATCCTGGCCGGCGCGACCCTGCCCGACCGGCTCCTCGCCTGTCTCGGCGCGCTCCTCGGGATCGCCCTGACCGCGTTCCTGTGCGCCAGCCTTCCCGTCGCGCTGATCGCGCCGATCGGGGCGAGCGCGGTGCTCGTCTTCACGGTGCCGGCCAGTCCCTTGGCGCAGCCTTGGCCCGTGCTCGGCGGCAACGCCGTGTCGGCGCTGGTCGGCGTCGCGGCGGCGCAATGGCTCGGACCGACGCCGCTCGCGGCCGGGCTGGCGGTGGCGGCCGCGATCCTCGCCATGTCACTGGGGCGCTGCCTCCACCCGCCGGGAGGGGCGGCGGCGCTGACCGCGGTGATCGGCGGGCCGGCGGTGGCGGAAGCGGGATGGCTGTTCCCGCTCGCGCCCGTGGCGCTGAACTCCGCCGCCCTGCTGTTCGCCGCCTGGTCCTTCCACCGCGTCTCCGGCCACGCCTACCCGCACCGCGCGCTCCCGCCGGCGCCGCAGCCGATGTTCATCCCCCAGGACCTCGACCGCGCGCTGGAAGCCGAGCACGAGACGTTCGACATCGCCCGCGAGGATCTCGAACGCCTCCTCGCCCGCGTGGAGGCGGAAGCAGCGCGGCGGCGTGCGCGAGGATGAGCACGCGATAACCCTCTTAGCCCGTTGCGCCGGAACGGACCTCAGCTAAGGTCGCGGTCTTGCGGCCCGGCCGCGATCGGGGGGCCTCAGTCATCACGGCAGGAGCGGACAGCGCGGAGCGTCTGGCGGCGGCGCATCGGGCGTTGCGCGCCGACGGGTCCGTGCAGTTCGCGCTGGAGCGCGCCCCGCCCCCGCCCGAGCCGCCCGCCTGGCTGAAGGCGCTGGGCGAGTGGCTGCGCGATCTGCTGCGGCCGGTCGGGCGCTTCCTCCGCTGGCTGGGCGACCTCCTGCCCGACGCGCCCTACGCCCGCGGCCTCTTGTGGATCGTGCTGGCGCTGGCCGCGGCGGCCGCGGCGTGGATGGTCTGGGAACGCGTGCGCCAAGGCCGTTGGCGCCTGCCCCGCCGCAAGGCGGCGGCGCGCGCGGTCGAGCCGGAGGACGCCTGGGCGCCCGAGGAGGAGCGGACGCGCGCCTGGCTCCAGGAGGGGGACGCGCTGGCGGCGCAAGGACGCTACGCCGAGGCGGTGCGCCATCTCCTGTTCCGGTCGGTGGAGGACATCGCGCGCCGGCGCCCGCGCCTCGTCCGCCCCGCGCTGACCAGCCGCGAGCTCGCCGCCGCGGA
>DASVSW010000134.1:0-17936 GCA_036387895.1 Sphingomonas sp. | reverse complement strand
GGGAGGGGTTGGGGGTGGGTGCCGCCGAGGCACTCGGCGGCCTTCTGCAGGATGGACCGCGCCGCCCCGTCCGGGTCGCCCAACACCTCCGAGTTCCACAACCGGACCACCGTCCATCCCTTCGCGCGCAAGAAGATCGAGCGCGCCTCGTCACGCCCGACCATGTCCGCGTGCTGGCTTCCGTCGAGCTCGACCGCGAGCCGCGCCCGCCGGCAGGCCAGGTCGATGATGAACGGCGGCTCGACGAGCTGGCGCGTGAACGCCGGGCGGTAGCGGCTGAGGCGTCGCCAGATCGCGAACTCGGCGGGCGTGGGATCGCTGCGCAAGTCCCGCGCTCGGGCGGTCAACACGGGATCGATCCGGCGGTGCATGGCGGCCACGGTAGAGCGGCTTCGCTTCGCTCGCCAACCCACCCCCGACCCCTCCCTTGCAGGGAGGGGAGCAGGGCGGTGCCGACGATCATCGGTCAGCCGTCGATGCGGACGTTTCTTCAAGGTTCGACCGGGCCGTCGAACATCGCTGTCCTACAGCGCGCGTTTCTGATCCAAGCTGGCGGATGTTCGCCCGACCCGCCACGATCGCCACTGGCCGGCCTACGCCCGCCGCGGCGCATATCACCGCCGAACGAGACAGGTTTTCACGCTCCATCGGTTCAAAGTCGTCAACTTCGGCCGCGTCCCCCCACTGCCGTCATGCTGAACTCGTTTCAGCATCCAGCGTCGTGCGAGCGACTCCGGCGTGGTCGGGCGGACCACGATGGACCCTGAAACAAGTTCAGGGTGACGGAATAGGGGCGGGCCCGTGCCCCTTCACGCCGACACATCCCTCAACTTGTTCAGGTTTCCGTCTCCTCCATCCCCGGGGTGACGAGGCCGGCACCGGCGCGCTACCCACGCCGCGACAGGATCAGGAGAGCCCCATGCCCCATTACGGCGACCATCAGAACGCGATCTACTTCGCCGGCCTCCAGGGCGTCGTGCCCAAGCTCCCCGTTGACTACGCCACGCTCGTCGCCCGCGCGGAGGCCGCGATGCCGCCTCAGGTGCTGACCTACGTCCAGGGCGGCTGCGGCGACGAGCTGACGCAGGACCGGAACGCCGACGCCTTCGGCCATTGGGGCATGGTCCCGCGGATGATGGTCGACTGCACGACGCGCGACCTGTCGGTCGAGCTGTTCGGGCGGCGCCATCCGTCGCCGGTCTTCATGGCCCCGATCGGGGTGAACGGCATATGCACGCAGGACGGCCATGGCGACCTCGCGGCCGCGCGCGCGTCGGCGATGACGGGCGTGCCCTTCTGCGCCTCGACGCTCTCCAACGATCCGCTGGAGGACATCCACGCTGCCGTCGGCGACACCCCCGGCTTCTTCCAGCTCTACACCCCGCGCAACCTGGAACTCGCCCAGAGCCTCGTCGCCCGGGCGGAAGCCGCGGGGTACGGGGCGATCGTGGTGACGCTCGACACCTGGGTCACCGGCTGGCGCCCGCGCGACCTCAACACCGCCAATTTCCCGCAGCTCCGGGGCCATGTGCTCCAGAACTACTTCTCCGACCCCGTCTTCCGCAGCCTGCTGCCGAAGCTGCCCGAAGAGGACCTCCGCGCCGCGGTCATGGCTTGGGGCATGGTGTTCGGGAAGGTGCTGACCTGGGACGACCTGCCCTGGCTGCGCTCGCTGACCAAGCTGCCGATCGTGCTCAAGGGCATCTGCCACCCCGACGACGCCCGGCGCGCGGTCGACGGCGGGGCGGACGCGATCTACTGCTCCAACCATGGCGGCCGTCAGGCGAACGGCGGGATCGCCGCGATCGACTGCCTCCCCGCCGTCGTCGAAGCCGCAGGCGACACGCCCGTGCTGTTCGACTCAGGCGTCCGCTCAGGGACCGACGTGGTGAAGGCGGTCGCGCTCGGCGCGCGCATGGTCGGCGTCGGCCGGCCCTATGCCTACGGCCTCGCGCTCGACGGCGCGGAAGGTGCGGCCCACGTGCTTCGCTGCATCCTGGCCGAGGCCGACCTGCTGATGGCGGTGAACGGCTATCCGACGATCGACGCGGTGCGCGCCGCGGGCGCGGTGCGCCTCTGAGCTTATCGCTTCCAGAGGCGGAGCATCCCGCGCTTCTCGGGCGGGGGCGGGGCGTCGGCCTCGGCGCGCGCGCGGGACGCTCCGGCGCGGACGTCGTCCGACCCGAGCACCGCGTCGAGCTCGCCGGGCTCGAGCGGATGGAGGAACAGGCAGCCGAAATCCTGCCCGTCGCGCCGCACCACCCTGACTTCGCGCGGGCCGATCTCCGGCAGGCTCGCCGACAGCCGCGCCCAGAGCGGCAACTCGCCTTCGACGCGGACCAGCATGCCGGCGTCCGAGATGTTGCGCGCCGTCGCCGGCCCCAGCGCCTCGGCCCCGGCGCGGCCCAGCGAGACGGTGAAATGGACGGGCACGCGCTCGGCGCTGCGCCGCTCGGCGGCCTGGATCGCGGGTTCGCTCATGCGCTCCAGGGTAACGCCGCGGACCCTAACGAACCGCAAACGCGCTCACGCCCGCGCCGCCTGCGCGCTCGCGGTGGCCGTCCGCCCGGTCACCTCGCGGAAGATCTCGCGGTAGCGCGGATGCTCCGTCCCCATCATCCGGTCCCACCAGGTGAAGTAGAGGGCGTAATTGGTGTCGAACCCGCCTCCGTGGTGGAGGTCGTGGTGCGTCGTCGTCGCGAACAGGCCCCAGAACCGGTGGTCGGCGAACCCCGCCGGCATCAGCTCGACGCCGCTATGCCCCCACACGTTCCTGAGCATCACCAGCGCCAGGAAAAGGAAGATCGCGATCCAGGGCGTCGGCACGATGTTGATCCACAGCACGAAGAACAGCGCCTCGACCGCCGCCTCCGTCGCGTTGAACGCGTAGGCCGCGAAGGGCGTCGGCGTCGTCGACCGGTGGTGCAGCCGGTGGAACGTCCGGAACAGCCGGCGATGGTGCATCAGCCGGTGGGTCCAGTAGAACCACGTGTCGTGCGCTACCATCATCGCGCCCAGATACGCTGCGACGTGGAGCACGCCCTGCGGCTCGATCCGCATCGACGGGAGATGGCCGTTGGCGCGCAACCAGAAGGTCGGGGTGGCCACGGCCGCGTAGACGACGATGCTGACCGCCGAAGCCTTGAGTTCGCGCCGCATGTCGGCGGCCGACGCGCGACGCGGCTGGATGCGACGCGCCCGCCACGGCGTGCGCCCGACCAGCGCCAGCACCGCGAACATCGCCGCGACCCCCACCACGTACCGGCCCCCGTCGAACGTCGCCACGCGCTGAAACATCTGGAGGAACGCGGCGAAGGGCGAGGCGTCGGTCGGCATCGACCCGGACCATAGCACGGTTCCGGTTCGCGTTCACCGGATCGGGCGCTACCCCACCCGGTTCGCGACGAGGTCGTCGACCACCGCCGGATCGGCCAGCGTCGAGGTGTCGCCCAGGTTCGACACGTCCCCTTCCGCGATCTTGCGCAGGATGCGGCGCATGATCTTGCCCGATCGCGTCTTGGGCAGCGCCGGCGCGAACTGGAGCGCGTCGGGGGTCGCGATCGGCCCGATCTCGCGCCGCACCCACTGGCGCAGCTCGCCGTGCAGGGCGTCGCTCGCCTCCACGCCGGCGTTCAGCGTGACATAGGCGTAGATGCCTTGACCTTTCACGTCGTGGGGAAAGCCGACCACCGCGGCCTCCGCGACCTGGTCGTGGAGGACCAGCGCCGATTCGACCTCGGCCGTCCCCATGCGGTGGCCCGACACGTTGATCACGTCGTCGACGCGGCCGGTGATCCAATGATAGCCGTCCGCGTCGCGCCGGCACCCGTCGCCGGTGAAGTACTTGCCCGGATAGGTGGTGAAGTAGGTCTGGAAGAAGCGCTCATGGTCGCGCCAGACGGTGCGCATCTGCCCCGGCCAGCTGCGCGTGATGCACAGGTTGCCGCTGGCCTCGCCTTCCAGCTCGCGCCCTTGATCGTCGACCAGCACGGGGACGACGCCCGGCAGCGGCCTCGTCGCCGATCCCGGCTTCAGGTCGGTGGCGCCCGGCAAGGGCGCGATCAGCGCGCCGCCCGTCTCCGTCTGCCACCAGGTGTCGACGATCGGGCATCGGCCGTCGCCGACCACCTGGTGGTACCAGCGCCAAGCCTCCGGGTTGATCGGCTCGCCCACCGTGCCCAGCAGCTTGAGCGACGCGCGGCTCGTGGCGCGGACGGGCGCGTCGCCCTCCTTCATCAGCGCTCGGAGCGCGGTCGGCGCGGTGAACAGCGTGTGCACCTGGTGCCGATCCACCACCCGCCAGATGCGCCCGGCGTCGGGATGGTTGGGCAGTCCCTCGTACATCAGCGTCGTCGCGCCGTTCGCGAGCGGGCCATAGAGGATGTAGCTGTGCCCAGTGACCCAGCCGATGTCGGCCGCGCACCAGAACACGTCGCCCGGCCGGTAATCGAAGCAGAGTTCGTGCGTCCAACCCGCCCAGAGCAGGTAGCCACCCGTCGTGTGGAGCACGCCCTTGGGCTTCCCCGTCGAGCCGCTGGTGTAGAGGATGAACAGCGGGTCCTCCGCGCCCATCGGCTCCGCGGGGCAGTCGTCGCCGACCTGGGCGGCTTCCTCATGGTACCAGCGGTCGCGGTCGCCCATCGGCGCGTCCGCGCCCGTCGCGCGCACGACCAGCACCGTCTCCAGGCTGGGCGCCTTGACCGCCGCCTCGTCGACCGTGCGCTTCAGCGGCACGCGCTTGCCCCCGCGCCGGCCTTCATCGGCGGTGACGACGATCCGGGACCCGCAATCCTCGATCCGCCCCGCCAGCGCGTCCGCGGAGAAGCCGCCGAACACCACCGAATGGATCGCGCCGATCCGCGCGCAGGCGAGCACCGCGAACGCCGCTTCGGGGATCATCGGCATGTAGATCGTGACCCGGTCGCCCTTGCCGACGCCGAGCCGCTTCAGGACGTTGGCGAAGCGGCAGACCTCGCCGTGCAGCTCGCGGTAGCTGATCCGCCGCGGCTCCTCGGCTTCCGCGTCCGGCTCCCAGATGATCGCCGTCCGCTCGCCATGCTCGGCCAGGTGCCGGTCGACGCAGTTGTGCGCCGCGTTGAGCACGCCGTCGCCGAACCAACGGATGCGGAAGTCGGCTTGGGCGTAGGACCAGTCTCCACCCTCCTTCGGCTCGGTGACCCAGTCCAGCCGCTCGCGCGCCCGTGCGAGCCAGAACCCGTCCGGATCGGCGAGCGCCGCGTCGTACAGCTCGCGGTACCGCGCCGCGTCGACCCGCGCGTTCGCGGCCCATTCGGCGGGGACGGGATAGGTGCCTTCGGTCATGCGCGCCTCCTGCTGCGCCGACCATAGCCGCGCCGGAGGCCCTGCCAAGCGGAGGTCTTGACGAGGGTAGGTTGTGACCCGATACCGGTTGCAATAGACAACCTATTCGGCGGAGCACGATCGATGACGGAAACGGTCTTGGTCACGGGCGGCAGCGGCTACATCGCGGGCTTCCTGATCCGACGGTTGCTGGACGAGGGCTGGGCGGTGCGGACCACCGTACGCTCGGCCAAGCGCACGCCTGAGCTGAAGACGCGTTTCGGAGGTGCGCTCGACGTCCGGGTCGCCGACCTCGACGCCGATGCGGGCTGGGCGGAGGCCGCGGCCGGCTGCACCCATGTGGCGCACGTCGCCTCGCCGTTTCCGCCGGAAGCGCCCCGCGACGAGCAGGAACTGATCCGCCCCGCCCGCGACGGCGCGCTCCGCGTCCTCCGCGCCGCGCGCGACGCCGGTGTGAAGCGCTTCGTGATGACCAGCTCGACCGCCGCCTTGAGCTACGGCGTCGCACCCGGCCAGACCCGTTTCACGGAGAAGGACTGGACGGACCCGACCAGCCCCGACACGCCCGCCTATCCGCGATCGAAGACCATCGCCGAACGCGCCGCGCGCGACTGGGTCGCGGCGGAAGGCGGCGATCTGGAGTTCGTGACGATCAATCCGGCCGCGGTGCTCGGGCCGTTGGAGAACGGCGACCTTTCCAGCTCGATCAACATCGTGAAGAAGGCGCTGGAGGGCTCGGTCCCCGGCTATCCTGACATCGGCTTCTCGGTCGTGGACGTGCGCGACGTGGCGGACCTCCACCATCGCGCGCTCGTCGAGCCTGGCCTGGCGGGCGAGCGGTTCATCGCCGCCAACGGCTATCTGACGCTCGCCGAGGTCGGCGCGATCCTGCGCCGTGAGCTGGGGCCGGAGGCGAAGCGGGTGCCCAAGCGCACGCTGCCCAACTGGCTCGTCCGCCTGATCGGGCGATTCGACCCCGTGGTCGGAGCGATCGTCGGCGACCTCAGCCGCCGGCGCGAGGCGGACGGGAGCCATGCGAAGCAGCGCCTCGGCTGGAGCCCGCGTCCCGTTGAACAATCGGTCGTCGCCACCGCCCGCAGCCTGATCGACTTGAAGATCGTCGCCGTCTGACCCGCCCGTTGCGCCCGCCCGGCCTTCCCGCCTAAGCGGTTCGGAACGATGGGAGAGGACGGCCGGTGACGAAGACGATCGACCTGCTGGAGGAGAAGCGCGCGGCCGCGAGGCTGGGCGGCGGCGAAAAGCGGATCGCGGCGCAGCACGCCAAGGGCAAGCTCACCGCGCGCGAGCGGCTGGACGTGCTCTTGGACGAGGGTTCGTTCGAGGAGCTCGACATGTTCGCCGAGCACAATTGCATCGACTTCGGCATGGCCGACCAGATCTATCCCGGCGACGGCGTCGTCACGGGATCGGGGACCATCAACGGCCGGCTCGTCTTCGTCTTCTCCCAGGACTTCACCGTGTTCGGCGGCTCGCTCTCAGAGCGGCACGCGCAGAAGATCTGCAAGATCATGGACATGGCGATGAAGGTCGGCGCGCCCGTTATCGGGCTGAACGATTCGGGCGGCGCGCGCATCCAGGAGGGTGTGGCGTCCCTGGGCGGCTACGCCGAGGTGTTCCAGCGCAACGTGCTGGCGAGCGGCGTCGTGCCGCAGCTCTCGCTTATCATGGGTCCGTGCGCGGGCGGCGCGGTCTACTCGCCGGCCATGACCGACTTCATCTTCATGGTGAAGGACAGCTCCTACATGTTCGTCACCGGCCCCGACGTGGTGAAGACGGTGACCAACGAGGTCGTCACGCAGGAGCAGCTGGGCGGTGCGGTCACCCACACCACCAAGACCAGCGTCGCCGACGTGGCGTTCGAGGACGATGTCGAGGCGCTGCTGGCGGCGCGCGACTTCATCGACTTCCTGCCGTTGTCGAACCGCGAGCCCGTGCCCGAGCGGCCCACCGCCGACCCGTACGACCGCATCGAGGACTCGCTCGACACGCTGATCCCGGCCTCGGCCGCGCAGCCCTACGACATGCACGAGCTGATCCGGAAAGTCGTCGACGAGGGCGACTTCTTCGAGATCCAGCCCGCGCACGCCGCCAACATCATTTGCGGCTTCGGCCGGATCGAGGGCCGCACCGTCGGGATCGTCGCCAACCAGCCCTTCGTGCTGGCCGGCGTGCTCGACATCAACTCGTCTAAGAAGGCCGCGCGCTTCGTCCGTTTCTGCGACGCGTTCGAGATCCCGATCATCACCTTCGTCGACGTTCCCGGCTTCCTCCCCGGCACCGCGCAAGAGCATAACGGCATCATCAAGCACGGCGCGAAGCTGCTCTTCGCCTATGCCGAGGCGACCGTGCCCAAGATCACCGTCATCACGCGCAAGGCGTATGGCGGCGCCTACGACGTGATGGCCTCCAAGCACCTGCGCGGCGACCTGAACTACGCCTGGCCCACCGCCGAGATCGCGGTGATGGGCGCCAAGGGCGCCGTCGAGATCATCTTCCGCGGCCGCACGCCGGACGAGATCGCGGAGCGCACCGCCGAGTACGAGGCGCGTTTCGCAAACCCGTTCGTCGCGGCGGCGAAGGGCTTCATCGACGAGGTGATCCAGCCGCACTCGACGCGCCGGCGCATCGCCCTGGGGTTGCGCAAGCTGCGGGGCAAGCAGCTCGACAACCCGTGGAAGAAGCATGACAACATCCCGTTGTGACGTCAGCTCCTGCGCATTATAAGCTGATGTGAAGGAGCATCGCGATGCAGACGGAGCGCGTCACCATTCTCATGACCCCTGCGAAGAAGGCGGCGCTCGCCGCGAGGGCCGCCGCGCAGCACATGTCGATCGGGCAGTATGTCCGGCGCAAGGTCGAGGACGAAGAGGATTTGACGCCTGAGCAGGAAGCCGAGCTCGCCCTGCTCGTCGCAGAGGTGAACAAGGCTATCCCGAAAATGGAGGCGTCGCTGGACGAGATGAGTCGTACGCTTCGCGAGACGCACGAGCGGGTCGATCGTATGCTCCGTGACATGGGCGCGCGGCAATGAGCGCGATGGGCGACGCTTTCGCGTCCTTAAAGAACGTCATGCTCATGCAAGAGCGGATCGACGCGCTGCGTACGGACGTGGCCAAGCAGGCTCGGGATCTGGAGACGCTGACGGGCAAGGTGTTCGAGATCGACAAGCGAGTAGTCCGGATCGAAACGATGATCGAGATGTCCGCCCGCGCCGCCGGTCAGCCCAGGATCGAAGGATGAACCTCGGCCGCCTCAACCATGTCGGCGTCGCGACGCCTTCGATCGAGCGGTCTGTCGGGACCTACCGCACCCTCCTCGGCGCGGACGCGATCGGCGAGCCGTTCGACTTGCCCGCCCAGGGCGTGCGCGTGTGCTTCGTCGACGCGCCCAACACGCAGGTGGAGCTGATCCAGCCGCTCGACGACAAGTCGCCCATCGCCGGCTTCATCGCCAAGAACCCGGCGGGCGGACAGCATCACCTCTGCTTCGAGGTGCCCGACATCCACGAGGCCGTCGCCGAGCTGAAGGCGAAGGGCGCGACCGTGCTCGGCGAGCCCCGCATCGGCGCGCACGGGGCGCCCATCGTCTTCGTCCACCCGCGCGACTTCGGCGGCGTGTTGATCGAGCTGATGGAAGAGTCGAAGGGCGATCACTGACGCGGGGTACGCCGGGAGGGCTGGATGACCGAGTACAAGACGATCCTGGCGGAGCGGCGCGGCGACGTGCTCGTGCTGACGCTGAACCGCCCCGACCGCCTCAACGCCCTGTCGCTGGAGAGCGCGGACGAGATGTCGACCGCGCTGGCGCAGCTGGACGGCGCGCGATGCGTGTTGATCACCGGCGCTGGCCGCGCCTTCTGCTCGGGCGCGGACCTCCAGTCGCGGGGCGAGCGGTCGGTGTTGGGCGGCGAGGCGTCGTACGACGCGCTGACCCGCTGGTACAATCCGCTGATGCAGCGGTTGGCCGAGCTGCCCGTGCCTGTGGTCGCCGCGGTCAACGGCCCCGCCGCGGGCATCGGGTGCAGCCTCGCGCTCGCCGCCGACTTCACGGTCGCGGGGCGATCGGCCTATTTCCTCCAGGCGTTCGTAAACATCGGGCTGGTGCCCGACGGCGGAGCGTCCTGGATGCTCCCGCGCCTGGTCGGCAAGGCGCGCGCGACCGAGATGATGATGCTCGGCGAGAAGATCGGGGCGGAGAAGGCCGAAGCCTGGGGCCTGATCCACCGGTGCGTGGACGACGCCGCGCTGATGGACGAGGCGTCCGCGCTCGCCGAGCGGCTGTCGCGCGGGCCGACGGTGGCGCTGGGCGTCATGCGCCGCAACGTCGCGCGGGCGATGGACGGGACCTATGGCGACGCGCTTCAGCGCGAAGCGGCGGGACAGCGCTTGGCGGCCGGCTCCGATGACGCCAAGGAGGGCGCGCTTTCGTTTCTCCAGAAGCGCAAGCCGGAGTTCAAAGGACGGTAAGGGCGTATGGCGGAACAGGGTGACATCATCGGCGTGACGGGGCCGCTAGCACCCGGCGAGGACCCCGGCCTCGCGCCGCCCAAGCGCGACCTGCCCGAACCGACCGCGACCCCGGCGCTGACCGATTGGGAGAAGCTGGCGGCGAAGGAGGTCAAGGGCGCGGACCTGACTTGGGCGACGCCTGAGGGGATCGACGTCAAGCCGCTCTACACCGCCGCGGACGTCACCACCGATCCCGGTCTGCCCGGCTTCGCGCCCTTCACCCGCGGCGTGCGCGCGTCGATGTACGCCGGCCGGCCCTGGACGATCCGGCAATACGCCGGCTTCTCGACCGCCGAGGAGTCGAACGCCTTCTACCGCCGCAACCTAGCGGCCGGGCAGAAGGGGCTGTCCGTCGCTTTCGACCTCGCCACCCACCGCGGCTACGACAGCGACCACCCGCGCGTCCGCGGCGACGTCGGCAAGGCGGGCGTCGCGATCGACTCGGTCGAGGACATGAAGATCCTCTTCGACGGCATCCCGCTCGACCAGATGTCGGTCAGCATGACGATGAACGGCGCGGTGATCCCGATCCTCGCCTTCTTCATCGTCGCGGGCGAAGAGCAGGGCGTAGCACGCGCAGCGCTCGACGGGACCATCCAGAACGACATCCTCAAGGAGTTCATGGTCCGCAACACCTACATCTACCCGCCCGAGCCCAGCATGCGGATCGTGTCGGACATTATCGCCTACACCTCCGCCGAGATGCCTAAGTTCAACAGCATCTCCATCTCCGGCTATCACATGCAGGAGGCGGGAGCGACGCAAGTGCAGGAGCTCGCCTTCACCATCGCGGACGGGCGCGAGTACGTGAAGGCGGCGACGGCGTCGGGGCTCGACATCGACAAGTTCGCGGGCCGCCTGTCTTTCTTCTTCGCGATCGGCATGAACTTCTTCATGGAGGTGGCGAAGCTCCGCGCGGCACGCACGCTCTGGCACCGCGTCATGACGGAACTGGGCGCCAAGGACGAGCGGTCCAAGATGCTCCGCACCCATTGCCAGACGTCCGGGGTCAGCCTTCAGGAGCAGGACCCCTACAACAACGTCATCCGCACCACGATCGAAGCGCTGGCCGCCGCGCTGGGCGGCACCCAGTCGCTCCACACCAACGCGCTCGACGAGGCGATCGCGCTCCCCACCGACTTCTCCGCGCGCATCGCGCGCAACACGCAGCTCGTGCTGCAGGAGGAGACGGGGATCACCAAGGTCGTCGATCCCTTGGGCGGCTCCTACTATGTCGAGAGCCTGACGCAGCAGCTCGTGGACAAGGCGACCGAGCTCCTCGACCGCGTCGAGCGCGAGGGCGGCATGGCGCGCGCGGTCGCGGCGGGCTGGCCCAAGGCGATGATCGAGGAGGCTTCCGCCGCCCGCGCGGCGCAGGTCGACCGCGGCGAGACGGTGATCGTCGGCGTCAACAAGTACCGGCCGCCCGACGGCGACGACCCGCTCGACATCCTCGACGTCGACAACGTCGCCGTGCGCGAGGGCCAGGTGGCGCGGCTCGCCCGCGTCCGCGCCGCCCGCGACGAGGACGCCTGCCGCGCGGCGCTCGACGCGTTGCGCGAGGGGGCGAGGGGGAACGCCAACCTCCTCGCGCTCGCCGTGGACGCCGCCCGCGCCCGCGCGACGCTGGGCGAGATCTCGTCCGCGATGGAGGACGTGTTCGGCCGCTACGGCACCAGCCCGACGCCCGTGAGCGGCGTCTACGGCGGCGCTTACGCCGACGACCTGCGCTGGGAGCGCCTGCAGGACGGCGTCGCCGCCACCGGGCACCGCCTCGGCCGTCGCCCGCGCATGCTGGTCGCCAAGATGGGCCAGGACGGCCACGACCGCGGCGCGAACCTCGTCAGCTCGATGTTCGGGGACTTAGGCTTCGAGATCGTCCCCGGCCCGCTGTTCCAGACGCCGCAGGAGGCCGCCCGGCTCGCGATCGACAGCGACGTCGACGTGGTCGGCGCGTCGAGTCTCGCGGCGGGCCACAAGACGCTCATCCCCGAGCTGATCGGTTCGCTCCGCGAGGCGGGCCGGGCGGACATCAAGGTGATCGCGGGCGGCGTCATCCCCGCCCAGGACTATCAGGCGCTCCGCGACGCGGGCGTCCAGGCGATCTTCGGCCCCGGCACCAACCTCCTCCACGCCGCCGAGGAGGTGCTGCGCCTGCTCGGCCACAACATGCCGCCGCAAGCGGAGGCCGCCGAATGAACGACGAGGAGCAGGCCGTGGGCGGGCCGGACGGCTGGATGATGATGTACGACAGCTTCAAGCACGTCACCTCGCTCTGCCTGTTCACGCTGGCGGGCGGCGTGGCGCTGGCGGACAAGGTCGAAGGCCGTTGGGCCGTCATGCTGGTGGTAGCGTTGGTGATGGTCGGGTCGGCGGCCGCGATCTCGTTCGGCGCAACGGGCCAGATCGTCGAGGCGCGGCTCGCCGGCAGGACGACGGTCCCGCATCTCCGCTTCTCCCGCGCCGCGCCCGGCGTCCTTCTGTCGGTGGGCATCGGCATCCTCCTCTACGTCTTCACGCGGTCGCTGAAGTTCTGAACGCCGCCATGTCCGAACCGGAGGCTTCCCGATGAGCGACGACAAGCAGCGGCCGCTCGGGCGCGACCCGGACGCGTTGCTCTACGACTACGCCAAGCACCTGCTCTCGCTGGCGCTGCTCGGGATCGGCGGCATCGCGTCCTTGGCGCAATCGCCGCTGGGCAAGGGAGTGGCCGGGCAGAGGGTCGCGTTGCTGTTGGGCGCGTTCGCGGTCGCGGGCTTCTTGGCGTTGAGCTGCTCGGCGGCGATCCTGCGCGCCCACCAGCGCGGCCTCCCCGTGCCGAAGCGCGCATGGGCCTTTCAGCAAGGCGCGATGGCGGCGCTGGGCATGGGCGTGGGCGCGTTCCTGACGGTGTGGTTCGATGCGCTGCTCTGACCCTGCGGCCGGGTGACGCTGGGCTTCTCCGTCGCCGAGCTCGCGCCGGTCGGTTCCGCGCCGGGCGGGCTCAAGATGGGGCTCCGGCGCATTCCGGAAAGCGACTTGCTCCAAAGCGACTTCGACCGCCCGGCGCGCGCCGCCGTCTTCGCCGCGCATCCGGAGGCGGTGCAGGTCCTCCCCGAAGCCGAGCCGGCCGTCGCCGAGCTGGCCGCGATGCTCGGCGTCGAAGGAGATCTGCGCGGCTGCGCGGAGGCTTGCTGGGAGGACCTGTGCCTCATCCTCCCCGGCCCGGACGGCGCGCCGCGGCTGATGGCGGGCGCGGTCGGCTTCCCGACCGACTGGCGGCTGTCGGAGAAGATCGGCCTGCCGCTGGCGGACGTCCACGCGCCCATCCACGGCTATGCCGAGAAGCTGAGCGCGGGCGTCGACCACTTCATCGCCGGCCTCGCGCCCGGCACGATCTTCGGTCGGGCCAACTGGTTCGTCGTGCCGACCGCCGACTGGCGCTACCTGCCGCAGGACGACCCCGCGGCACGCTTCGCGCATGTCACCGCCGAGAACGCCGGCCGCACGCTTTTCGTCCGCTGCGAACGCCAGACGCTTCGCCGATTGCCGCGGACGGGCGCGGTCCTGTTCACCATCGGCATCCACCTCGCACGGCTCGACACCCTGCCCGCGGGCGTGGTGGACGGCATCGCCCGCGCGGTCGCCGCCGTGCCGCCCGGCGAGCGCGAACGCCGCGCCGCGCCGCACTATGCGCCCGCGCTCGCGGCCTATGCTTGCGGGTCGGGAGGCGGCGCGGCATGGGGGCGGGGATGACCGACCTTGCGACGAGCGACGCCACTCTTCTCCCCTCCTTGGATAGGGAGGGGCCCGCCTCGGTCCGCACCGACTGGACCCGCGCCGAGATCGCGGCGCTGTTCGACCTGCCCTTCACCGAGCTCGTCTTCCGCGCCGCCACCGTCCACCGCGCGCACCACGCGCCCGATCAGGTGCAGCTCTGCACGCTGCTGTCGATCAAGACCGGCGGCTGCCCGGAGGATTGCGGCTATTGCTCGCAATCCGCGCATGTCGAGACGGGCGTCAAGGCGACCAAGCTCATGGACGTCCGCGCCGTTCTCCAGGCGGCGGCGCAGGCGAAGGACGCCGGCTCGCAGCGCTTCTGCATGGGCGCCGCGTGGCGCAACCCGAAGGACCGCGACATGGATGCGGTCGTCGCCATGGTCGAGGGCGTCCGCGCCATGGGGCTGGAGACCTGCATGACGCTCGGCATGCTCGAGCCGCACCAGGCCCGCCGCCTCGCCGACGCCGGCCTCGACTATTACAACCACAACATCGACACCTCGCCCGAACGCTACGGCGAGGTGATCTCGACGCGGACGTTCGAGGACCGGCTGGAGACGCTGGAGATCGTGCGTGAGGCTGGCATCAACGTCTGCTGCGGCGGCATCGTCGGCATGGGCGAGACCCGATCCGACCGCGTCGGCTTCGTCCACGCGCTGGCCACCTTGCCGCGCCATCCGGAGAGCGTTCCCGTCAACGCGCTCGTCCCCGTCCGCGGCACGCCCTTGGGCGACATGCTCGCCGACACGCCCATGGCCAGGATCGACGACATCGAATTCGTCCGTACCGTCGCCGTCGCGCGTATCACGATGCCGATGAGCATGGTCCGCCTCTCCGCCGGCCGCGAGAGCATGTCGGAAGCGACCCAGGCGCTCTGCTTCCTGGCGGGCGCGAACTCGATCTTCACCGGCGACAAGCTCCTCACCGCCGCCAACGCCGGCGACGACAAGGACGGCGCGCTGTTCGCGAAGCTGGGGCTGACTCCGCTCATGGGCGAGGAGCCGATGCGGGCGGCGGCGGAGTGAGGCACCCTCTTATGCGCTTTTTACCTAGCTTCGTGTACTGCCTATTGTTGACGGCTTGTGATGGAGCGGAGAATAGCTCGCAGAGTCTAAACCGCATTGATCCACTAACCGTGGCAAAGCGGGTCGATCAGATACCTACGATAACCAAAGACTTATTCACACAAGAAAAAGCGGACTGCACGTCGCAGGATCGTCTAATCGCATCCATGTGGGCTATCGATCTGAAAGGTCTAAGCCAGGACCAAAATCCTCATTTGGTGGGCTGGGGTAGTGCTTCCGTTAGATTCGCTGACGACAAAGGCCAGTTATTCTTAGTTCGTCGACAGTTCGAGCCAGGCGATCCCGGCGTGACGACCACCCTGGATGACCTGTACTTAATCAGCTCCGATTGTCGATTGTTGGTATGGGATATCGCGCAAGATGTTTCGTAAGATCCTGGTCGCCAATCGCGGCGAGATCGCGTGCCGGGTGTTCCGGACCGCCAAGCGCATGGGGCTGAAGACGGTCGCCGTCTGTTCCGACGCCGACGCGCGGAGCCCCCATGTGTTGATGGCCGACGAGGCGGTCAGGCTCGGGCCGGCGCCGGCGGCGGAGAGCTATCTCAAGGCGGAGCTGATCCTGCTCGCGGCCAAGGAGACGGGGGCGGACTGCATCCATCCCGGCTACGGCTTCCTGTCGGAGCGCGAGAGCTTCGCGCGCGCCTGCGCCGACGCCGGGATCGCCTTCGTCGGCCCGCCGCCCAACGCGATCGCGGCGATGGGCGACAAGATCGAGTCGAAGAAGCTGGCGCGCGACGCGGGCGTCAACGTCGTCCCCGGCTATCTCGGCGACATCGCCGATACCGAGGAGGCGGTGCGGATCGCGTCCGACATCGGCTACCCCGTGATGATGAAGGCGTCGGCGGGCGGCGGCGGCAAGGGCATGCGGCTGGCCTACTCGGAGCAGGACGTGCGCGAGGGCTTCGACGCGACCAAGCGCGAGGGCCTGGCGTCCTTCGGCGACGACCGCGTCTTCATCGAGAAGTTCATCGAGTCGCCCCGCCATATCGAGATCCAGCTGATCGGCGATCAGCACGGGAACATCGTGTACCTCGGCGAGCGCGAATGCTCGATCCAGCGCCGCCACCAGAAGGTCGTCGAGGAGGCCCCGTCGCCCTTCGTCACGCCCGCGATGCGCCGCGCGATGGGCGAGCAGGCGGTGGCGCTGGCGCGGGCGGTGGGCTACTACTCCGCCGGTACCGTCGAGCTGATCGTCTCCGGCGCCGATCCCACCGGCGAGAGCTTCTACTTCCTCGAGATGAACACGCGGCTTCAGGTGGAGCACCCCGTGACCGAGGCGGTGACGGGCGTCGACCTGGTCGAGCAGATGATCCGCGTGGCCTATGGCGAGAAGCTGCCCTTCACGCAGGACGACATCGCGCTGACGGGCCACGCGATCGAGAACCGGGTCTATGCGGAGGATCCCTATCGCGGCTTCCTGCCCAGCATCGGCCGGCTCGTCCGGTACAGCGCGCCGGAGGCGCAGGCGCGCCAGGAGCCGATGGGGCGCACCGACGACCCCTACATCCGCGTCGACGACGGCGCGCGCGAGGGCGGCGAGGTGTCGATGTTCTACGACCCCATGATCGCCAAGCTGATCACCTGGGCCCCCACCCGCGAAGAGGCGGCCGACCTCCAGGTGGCGGCGATCGACGCGTTCGAAATCGAGGGGCCGGGCCACAATCTCGACTTCCTCTCCGCGCTGATGCAGCACCCGCGCTTCCGCTCGGGCGCGCTCACCACCGGCTTCATCGCCGAGGAGTATCCGGACGGCTTCCAAGGGGCGCCCGCGACGCCGGAGCTGCTCCGCACGCTGTCCGCCGTCGCCGCCTTCGCCGCGACCGCGCACGCCGACCGGGCGCGGCGGATCGACGGGCAGCTGGGTCAGCGGCTCCGTCCGCCCGCCGATTGGGTCGTCCGCATCGGCGGCGCCGACCACCGCGTGGAGGTCTCGACCGACGGCCTCAACGTCGACGGCGAGCCGCTCGAGCTCGAGATGGCGTACACGCCGGGCGACCGGACCGTCGAGGTCGAGGCCGGCGACGACGCGCTCGCCGTCCGGATCGCGCGGCTGCCCACCGGTTTCCGCCTGACGACCCGCGGCCGGGCGCACGTCGCCCGCGTGCTGCCCGCGCGCGTCGCCCCCTATGCCGAGCATCTGATCGAGAAGGTCCCGCCCGACCTGTCGCGCTTCCTGCTCGCGCCCATGCCTGGGCTCCTCGTCCGCCTGGACGTCGGCGTCGGCGACAAGGTCGAGGCGGGCCAGCCGCTCGCCGTCGTCGAGGCGATGAAGATGGAGAACATCCTGCGCGCCGGCAAAACCGGCCGGGTGAAGAGCCTGGAGGCTAAGCCCGGCGACAGCCTGGCGGTCGACGCGGTCATCCTTGAGCTGGAATAGCCCGCTCGGGGCGCTGCTGATCGCGCTGGCGTCCTGCGCCGCGCCGGGGCAGGGGGTCCGAGTGGAGAAGCCGCTCTCGTCGCCCATCGTGATCGCGCACCGCGGCGCCAGCGGCGAGCGGCCGGAGCACACGCTCGCCGCCTACGACCTCTCCATCGCGCAAGGGGCGGACGTGATCGAGCCCGACCTCGTGCCGACCAAGGACGGCGTGCTCGTCGCCCGGCACGAGAACGAGATCGGCGAGACGACCGACGTCGCCGACCGTCCCGAGTTCGCCGCGCGTCGCACGACCAAGACGATCGACGGCCGCACGGTCACCGGCTGGTTCACCGAGGACTTCACGCTCGCCGAGCTGAAACGCTTGCGCGCCCGCGAACGGCTGCCGAAGCTCCGCCCCGCCAACACGGCGTTCGACGGGCAGGAGGCGATCCCGACGCTGTCGGAGGTGATCGCGCTCGCCAAGCGCCGCTCCGCCGAGACCGGCCGCACGATCGCCATCTATCCCGAGACCAAGCACCCGACCTATTTCGCCTCGATCGGCCTTAGCACTGACGCCCCGCTCGTCCGCGAGCTCCACGCCGGGGGCTGGAGCACCCCGGACGCCCCCGTCTACATCCAGTCCTTCGAGGTGGCCAACCTCCAGCGGCTGGCGGGCATGACGCGCCTCCGCCTCGTCCAGCTGCTCGACGCGACGGGCGGCCCCGCCGATGGCGCGCGGCCCAGCTACGCCGCCATGGCGACGCCCGCGGGCCTCGCGGAGATCGCGCGCTACGCCTGGGGGATCGGCCCCAGCAAGGCGCTGCTCGGCGACGGCGAGCTGGTCCGCCACGCCCATGCGTCGGGCCTGCGCGTCCATCCCTGGACG